>JACDAE010000164.1 GCA_013695595.1 Ktedonobacteraceae bacterium
TTGTGCATGTGGGGAAGAGTGGGTCGGGCCAGGTTGTCAAAGCCTGCAATCAGATAGTCGTCGCTCTCACAATTGAGGCGGTGAGCGAGGCGCTTGTTTTGGGCTCGAAAGCGGGCGTTGACCCTGACAAAATTCTTCAAGTGTTGGGTGGTGGGCTGGCAGCAAACAAAGTAATGGAGCTGCGCGGAGAGGGAATGCTTGCACACAATTTCACACCTGGATTTCGTGTGCGGCTGCATCATAAGGATCTTGGCATCGCGTTGAGTGCGGGCCGAGCATATGGTGTACCTCTTCCCGTTACTGCCATTGTTGACCAGATGCTTGCGTCCCTGGAGGTTGGTGGACAGGGCGACCTTGATCACTCGGCTCTACTGACTTATGTAGAAGACCTGGCTCATCATTCTATAGTTCAATAGAGAGTATATGAGGCGCACGATAGTGTTCTGACAGTGAAAGGATCTTTCGTTATGACACGCATGTCTGCTACCGACGCTGCCGTTCAGGTGATGCTGGACGAGGGCGTGGAGATTGTCTTTGGTATTCCTGGTGCTGCGATTCTCCCCTTATATAAGTCACTCTTAAAATCCGGCAAGATCCGCCACTATAGTGTGCGACACGAAGAAGGTGGTACGCATGCGGCAGACGGCTATGCGCGTGCAACCGGAAAAGTCGGTGTCATGCTCGGCACTTCAGGACCTGCAGGCACGAATATGATTACGGGCCTCTATACGGCCACGGCCGATTCCATTCCCATTATCTGCATCACAGGCCAGTCTCCGACAAATGTGCAACATAAAGAGGCGTTTCAAGCTGTGGATATCGTGAGCTGCGCTACCCCTGTTACGAAGTGGAGCGTGATGGTCAAAGAGCCGGCACAGATGCCGTGGGTATTTCGCGAGGCGTTTCGCATTGCTCAGGACGGACGGCCAGGTGCGGTGCTGATCGATCTTCCGCTAGATGTACAGCGCGGCATGGTTGAGTATGATGCCGCGCTGACAACTCCTTTAGCACGAACAAAGCCGGAGCCTTCTATTGCAGCGATCGATCGCGCCCTGGATATGTTGCTTGCCGCTGAACGACCGCTGCTCATGCTCGGCGGTGGAGTGATCAGCGCGAACGCGTCCGCCGCGTTTCGGAAGCTGGCCGAATATCTGAATGTCCCGGTGACGATTACTTTGATGGGCAAGGGTGGTTTCCCAGAAGATCATCCACTTTATGCTGGTATCGCCGGTATTCAAACGCAAACGCGGTATGGCAACCAGATCTTCCTTGAGTCCGATCTCGTCCTTGCAATCGGCGCGCGCTTTGCGGAACGCCACACTGGTGATCTCGCCGTCTATCGTGGAGAGCGCAAGTTTATTCAGATTGATATCGACTCCAAGCAGATTGGACGCGTGTTTGAACCTGACCTTGGTATTGTGGCGGACGCTGCGCTAGCTATACAGGCTCTGTTGGAGCGCGCACACACAAGGTCCGGGCAACCCTCAACCACGTGGACGCAGCATGTAAACGATTTGCGCACAACATTGGAACGGCGTATGGACTTTGACGAGACACCGATCAAGCCGCCAAGGGTCTTTCAAGAAGTCAACGCATACTTTGATCGCGACACAGTGTTTGTCACCGCCATTGGTCTTTATCAAATCTGGTCAGGCCAGTTTCAGCACAGCTATCAGCCACGTCACTATATGGTCTGCGGCCAGGCGGGTCCGCTCGGCTGGGAAGTCTCTGCCTGCACTGGTGTCAAGTTGGGACGACCGGATAAGCAGGTCGTGGCGGTCGTTGGTGACTACTCCTTTCAGTTTTTAATAGAGGAGGTTGCCGTTGCCGTACAGTACCGCATCCCCTTTGTCATCGTCATGATCAACAATGGCTACATGGGCCTTATTCGCCAGGCCGAGCTACCATATGAGATGAACTACGCCGTCGATCTGGCATATACCGATGGGAACGACGATGGCCTGTTGGCTGAAATGGAGCTCGGTATCGACCACGTGAAAGCAATGGAAGCGATGGGAGGGCTGGGCCGAAAAGTCGAAAGGCCGGAGGATATCCGGCCCGCACTGGAATGGGCCACGAGCACATCCAACACACAGAGACTTCCAGTTCTCGTCGAGGTCATGGTTGAGCGTGAGGCAAACGCTGCGATGGGTCCGGCAATCAATGCCATCAAAGAATTTGAACCTCTCCCCGAACGTGGCCCAGCAGTTGTGGTACACTCGTAGAAATGGTTCTGCCGCAAACAGAGCAAGTGAAAGCGTAGAGCGATTGCTTGCTCTCTGATGGATATGCATCCATAGGAGCATGTATTCTGAAGGGGGTATACATCATGCGCGTCGTCATTGCGCCACAGTCATTGAAAGGAAGCCTTACTGCCGCTGAGGTCGGTCAAGCGATTGCGTGTGGAGTGCGAGCGGTCTATGCCCAGGCGGAGATCAAGGTCATTCCGGTTGCAGACGGTGGTGAGGGAACGGTACAGGCTCTGATCGATGCAACAAGGGGAGAGATTGTGGAGCAGACGGTGACTGGGCCAGTGGGCAAACCTGTTCCGGCCTTCTTTGGTCTGCTTGGCGATGGGAAAACGGCGGCGATTGAAATGGCGTCCTGCGCGGGCTTACCATTAGTTCCTCCCTCTGAGCGCAATCCGCTGATCACGACAACATATGGCGTGGGCGAACTGCTGCTGGCGGCGCTAGAACGCGGCAGTCATCATTTCATCATTGGTATTGGCGGCAGTGCTACAAACGATGGTGGAGCAGGCATGTTGCAAGCTTTAGGAGCGTCGTTGCTTACAGACCAGGGAACGGAGATTGCCAGAGGTGGGGCCGCACTGGCTACACTTGCTCAGATCTCCAATGAGCATCTGGACCATCGCTTGCAAGAATGCGTGATCGAGGTTGCCTGTGATGTGACGAACCCATTGTGCGGTCCAACAGGCGCGTCAGCCGTCTATGGTCCACAAAAAGGCGCAACACCCGCAATGGTCGAGGAACTTGATGCTGCATTGGCCCATTACGCTGCTATAGTTGAGCGCGATATGGGAT
>JACDAE010000140.1 GCA_013695595.1 Ktedonobacteraceae bacterium
GCGCTAAAGAGTCTGCAAAAGACTACCTGAATAGTTTAGCATATCATAATTCCAACCAATAGAAGATGATTGATATAACTTCCTTACGAGGTGCTCTAAAGATGGTCCCTACGCCGATGCATGGATCATCAACCTGGGCTACAGAGTCAATAAATTGCGGGTGCGATACAATCGGGTCCCTACAGTTTTACACGTAATTCACGCATCTATGTCACTCCCATTTTGTTATGGAGAACCATGATGCATATAATAGAATGGACATGCTCACACACGCTATTTCAAGAAAGGATTACTATATGAAACATATTGCAGGGATCGCCGAGATCGTGCTCTGGACGGCTGATAAAGAAAAAGCTCTAACCTTCTACCGCGATCTGCTCGGACTGGAGGTTATCTCTCCCCCAACGTTGCGCAACGCCTTTCTCAAAGTTGGCGAGGGGAAGGCCGGTATTCCTCAGATGATTGTGCTCGTTCCTAAATCTGAGGAAATCAAAGCGTTGCCATCGGGCTATCAACTCAATCACATAGCATTTGAACTTCCCACCGACCTCTTCAATACACAACATGAGTTGTTCGTCGTTGCTGGCTACAAGCCACGCGACGGCAAGCACCCCATTCTAGACAGTCGCACTATGTATATTGATGACCCCGATGGGAACGAGGTGGAATTTATCTGCCAGGCCCCATAACGAATTCTGTGTTAAGGCAATGTCAGCAATTCAGCAGCACCATCCGTAATGGCGAGAGAGTGCTCAAACTGTGCTGAACGGGAGCCGTCGGCAGTGCAGATCGTCCAACGGTCAGCTAGCAACCGTGTTTCTGGTCGCCCGGCATTGATCATGGGCTCGATGGTAAAAACCATGCCCTGACGTATGCGCAGTCCAGTACCCGCGCGTCCGAAATGGGGGACATTGGGATCTTCGTGCAGCGAGTGGCCGACTCCATGACCGACAAGTTCGCGTACAACGGAGAAGCCGTTCGCTTCGGCATAGGTTTGAATGGCGGCTCCGATATCGCCAATGAACTTGCCGGGGCGTGCCTGCTCAATACCCAGTTCCAGGCAGTGATAAGTTACATCTAACAGGCGCTGCGATTCTTCGCTGAGCTTTCCGACGCCAAAACAGACACAGGAATCGCCAACCCAGCCTTTGTAGAGCACTCCGATATCGATGCCAATGATGTCGCCTTCTTTCAACTTCTGCTTGTTGCTGGGAATGCCATGACAGATCACATCATTAATGGCGACGCAGATTGTGGCGGGAAATGGTGGTATCCCTGGCTGGCCGTTTCTTCCTGGCCGCGCACCGTATCCTACATAAGCGGGGATGCCTCCCTTGCTACGAATAAAATCTTCGGCGATCTTGTCGAGTTCACCTGTACTCACACCAGGTACGACATAGGGACGCAGCACATCATACGTCTGAGCAACCAGCCGACCAGCCTCGCGCAGATGTGCAATCTCCTGACGCGACTTTAATAAAACTGCCATTTTTCCCTCTTTCGTTACGAAATTATAAGTGAACAGGGTAAGCGCAAGGCCCCCGCCACCCTCCACACCGCCCCTTACCCCTACTCTGGTTCGTGGGTGAACAGGGTAAGCGTTTTGGGTCCTGATTTAAACGACTTCTTCCACACGGGGCTGTTCCCAGGTCAGCAGGTCGTCGACCGTGACTGCAAAGTAGGCACTGAAGTAGGTCAGCAGTTGGTCGATGGTCGTATAATCGATGCGCTGACTCCTGTCTGTGTTCAAGGCCGCCAACACGCTCAACGAGACTCCGCTCTCTTCGGCCAAACGACGCAAGCTCAAAGCTGGCTTACCTTGCCTGACACGCTCGACGTTTACTCTAGCAAGCAGTAAGCGAAATTTACATGAGATTGTCACGACGTTCCCCTCTCGCAATAGTCCTTGTAACCATAACCATCCTCTATCCAAAATAGCATATTTGTGGTGGCATGTCAATACATTACAGCTTTTTGACACAACAATACATGAGAATGAATGCGAAACAACCATGGATTTAACGTTGACCAACGGGCATCTCATCCGTTATAATAGGCATTCACAATCGTTTCTTCTCGTAGAAAGGATAAGACAATGCATAAACGACTTCAGCAAGAGGAACTCCTCTCCCGCTTTTAAGCACTCTAGCAAACGCCGCCGTGGTTATCCCTCGGAACAGGCAGTGAAGAGCGGCAATCGGGTTGTCCACGGGCAAAAAGAACTCTATGAAAAGTTAGGTAAGGAAGATCTTTGTCCCTGTGGCTCGCAACGCCGCTTTCAAACAGTGTTGTCGCAACACCGGTAGGTATGATGGCAGTTTGCGCAATCACTACTTTTAGGGACTAATTACAAAAGGGGTGCGCAGCGGGCTTGTAAACGGCACCCGTACACCA
>JACDAE010000151.1 GCA_013695595.1 Ktedonobacteraceae bacterium
CACAACAACATCAACACAATGATCAATAACCAGGCATCTATTTTGCCGGCAACACGCGGGAGGCGCATCTCCAGGGCCGAAAGCTTCTCCTGCTCTTCCGCACTAATTACCTGTACGGGAGTAGAAGGCAGATCTGGTAAAGGTGTTGAATACCTGCGCCAGTTAGCAGTCAGCCCGGTACGCGACTTTTCAGTTCCGAGACGGTTCCTCTGAGAAGGCAAACTCTTACGTGGCGCACGCGGACGCACCAACGTATCCTCTACCGCATAACTCATTCTGGTACCACGCGGTAGCGCCTTTTTTTGAGATGGCGGGAGAGGTCGCGGCGTGCGCTTCTCAGTCTGCTGAGCCTGCCTTTGCTGGCGCTCGGCTGACTCCAGAGCGGGCGAACGCATAACAGGAGGAGAAAGTTCAGATCTCTTTCTCTCTCTAGCCATGCGCTCGCTCGCGCTGGTTCCTTGTTTCAACCTATCTCGTAGCATATAAGCCTGTCTTCTCTACTTGACATAGAACATATTTTCTACTATACTCTTTACAGATCCGAATTATTGTTCGCTAGCCGCGTCTCGCACAGAGTCTTCCTGCATAAACTGCAGGGCTAACTCTACATCGCGGTCAGTCATATGCAGGTGAACCTGTTGTACATTAATAATTTCAACATCTCTTGACTGTAAGAGTTCACTCCAGGGATCACTCTTCAGAGTGGGCACCTCTGCCTCTTCGCCGGGCGTTGCGATTTCTATTTTGATAGCAGAATTGCCTAACAACTCGCGCCAGATATCGCTCATTGGAGCTTGTATAAGATGCTGGACATCTTCATTGTCTTGTTGCATACTATATAACCCTTTTGACGTACTATCGCATCATACGATGACTCCCATTGTTATTGATCCGGGGCAACATGGTAATACTGCATTAACTGTTCGGCAATGGTTTTCCAGAGTGGGCCAGCCGCCGTACCACCATAAATGGTTGCCTGCGGTCGATCCAATTTCGCCAGAATAACAAACTGAGGATTCGAGGCCGGCAAAAAACCGATCATAGAAGCCACCGTCTGATCCTCCGAAAGGCCCTGCGTCGTGGCGGTTCCTGTTTTTACCGCGACGTTATATCCAGGAAACGTTGCCTGTTGATTATAATTTGCAGCACTCACCAGCATGCCAGTCAATAATGTTGCCGCATTTGTACTGATTACGCGCCGTTCAACCTGTGGCTGCGTCGTCGTAACATGTCCGTTATTATTAATAGAAGCGACCAGGTAAGGATGCATCATAACACCATTGTTGGCAATAGCTTGATAGGCCATCGCCATCTGAAGTGGTGTTACCTCAATGCTCTGACCAAACCCCTGCCGGGCCAGATCACTGGGCGACCAATCGGGTGCATTCTCATTCCGATAAGTGCCAGGAGTCTCAGGCACAGCCAGTCCCGTCAACTGTCCAAACCCAAAACGCTGCAGGTAAGGATAAAAACGGTTCGCCTGCAATATGTTATGTGAGACATAGGCGGCACCGACATTTGCAGAATGCTCAAGCACCTGCGTCATCGTCTCTTTACCATAAGCCTGATAGTTCCAATTTGTCACCCGTTGTGTACCATCATTGAAACTGATATACCCAGGATCGTACAGGGTAGTAGTAGGAGTAATCAGCCCCTGATCCAGCGCCGCAGCCATCGTTACAGACTTCATTGTCGAGCCAGGTTCATAAGCGCAGTAAAGCGCAGGATTAAAATAAACATCCTCCTGACCTATACAACCTTTTTTAGCAGCAGCAGCACCATAATTATTAGGGTCAAAAGTTGGCTCACCAGCCATTGCGACGACTGCTCCCGTACGCGCGTTGAGCACGATCACCGTACCACTCTGCGCATCCAGACTCTTAACAGCATTCGCTAATTCTCTCTGCACAATATATTGGATTGAGCTATTAATTGTTAATGTTAGATTTACACCAGAAACAGGGAGTTGCCCTGAGCTGACGCCCACCGTCAAGGGATTCCCCTCCAGGTCGGTCTCTGCCGTTAAACTACCAGGCTTACCTGTGAGCAGATTATTATACTTCTGCTCAATACCATAAACGCCACCCTGACCATCTTGTACATACCCTAGTACCTGGGCAGCCAGGGTACCACCAGGATACACACGCAAGGTACGCGGCTCAAGAAACGTATCCGCAAGCTGCAACTGATGCAACTGCTGACTCTGTTGCGGCTCAATTGGTCCAGCAATGCGCACAACCGCAACATGGAGACCAAAGAGTTGCTCCAACTTCTCCACCGAAAGCTGAGGCAGAACTTGATGCAACTTACTACACAAAAGCGCCAGATTAGCCTGAGTATCCTCACCCGCTTGATCGGTTGCAAACTGGATCGGTTCTATATAAACGTCGTCACGTACCACATTTGTGGCAAGGACATGTCCCTGAGCATCATAGATATAACCACGTGGAGCTGCAACAACCTGATTCTGAATGTGCTCGTCATTGGCCTGCTGAGCCAGAGAAGCTGAGCGCACAACTTGCCAATAATAGAGGCGACCCAGGAGAATGAGCATAGCACTACAGACCAGCAAGAAAATAACCATTTGCCGATTGCGTGCCCGTTGCAAATCTACACTCATTCAATACTCCCAACTAGAACAAAATTATGGTTGATATCCCTGATTGTTATCAAGAAAAGGCAAAAGATGTTTAACGATCAGGACCTGTATCGTCTTTTGGTCAGCGAGTACAAGGCCAAGTTTGTGTGCATTATCAGCAATATATTGTGGTGACTGCTCATCAGCGATAGTTGCCACCAGATCTTGATTCTGCCGTTCCAAAGTAACCTGCTGTTTGGTAATATCCTGCAACTGTTGATTAGCAGACACAGCCTGATTCACCTGGCTTAGATAGAATACTGCCATAAGGCCGATCAACAAGACACTGGTGATACATAACGAAACTGGTCCCATAGAAAAAACAGATGGATAAAACTTGCGACGGCGTCTGGCTGTCGGCAATGGTTTCTCTGGCGCTATCTGTGAAGCGATTTTCTGTTCTTTCAGGCCAATCATATCTCGTGTTCCTTCGAATATTGTCTACATCGCTATATGCTTTATATAATGCACTACGCACTCATGATGATTTCGGCGGCTCGTAGTTTAGCGCTACGAGCACGCGGATTTTGCTCAATTTCCTGGGTACCCGGTGTCAGTGGCTTTGGTGTCAGAATACGTAGCGTCGCCTTATGACCACAAATACAGGCAGGGGTACGTGGGGGACAGATGCAGTCAATTGCCTCACGGCGCATAAATGTTTTCACAATTCTATCCTCCAACGAATGAAAAGCAATGATCACCATTCTACCAGCGTTCTCGCTCTCTGACCCTCCTCTTTTCGCCTGTAATATCTCGACCATCTGTGGCAACACTGCGGTCAACTGCTCCAACTCCGCGTTCACTGCGATACGCAATGCCTGGAATACCCGTGTTGCCGGGTGAATCGCACCTGATTTATAAGGAACTCCGGCAGCGGCCAGGGTTGCCAGGCGTGCAGTCCGCGTTATAGATTCTTTTGCGCGTTCACGTACAATTCGTCTGGCTATTTGGCGCGAACGTGTCTCTTCGCCATAACGCCAGAATATATCTGCCAGTTCCTGTTCGCTTGCAGTATTCACCAGATCGGCGGCAGAGATGGGCAACGACTGATCGAGCCTCATGTCCAGAGGACCATCTGCACTGAAGGAAAACCCCCGTTGCGCATTATCCATCTGGTCCGATGAAAACCCCAGGTCAAGCAGAATACCTTGTACAAAGTCTGGCTCAATTTCGTCGACGATCTGAGTCAGGTGTGCAAAATTGCTTTGTACCAGTACTAACCGTCCATTATCCACAAAATGCGAGAGACGCACGCGCACCCGCGCCAATGCCTGTTCATCTGTATCGATGCCCAGAACCTTACCATCTGGCTCCGAATGCTCAAGAAGGGCAGAGGTATGGCCTCCACCACCGAGTGTGCCATCGATATAGTAACCCCCGGAGCGAGGATGCAGAAAACGCAATACCTCATCCATCATTACGGGCACATGCTGTGTATACTCTCTACTCATCAATAAAATTTTCTATGATCCTTAGAAGGGGATGCTACTCCCCTCGGCATCTAATCGCTCTTGATAATTCTGCCAGGCGGTGCGGTCCCAGATTTCAAAATGGTCACGCACACCAGCTATTGTCACCTCGGACCCCAGATTTGCATAGGTCCGTAACTTGACAGGAATAATAATGCGCCCCTGAGCATCCAACTCTAACTCGCTTGCACTTGGATAAATACGTCGTTCGAAATCACGCAACTCGTCATTCGACTTGTCTGCGATCAGTTCGTCTGACTTCTGCTCCCAACGTTCCATCGTATAGACGGAAAGGCAGGTGCCCATGCCTTTGCTAATAACCGCACCACGGTCCATTTGTGTCCGGAACTTTGCCGGGACCGCCATGCGCCCTTTCGCATCGATAGCATGTTCATACTCACCAAGAAACATAATAAAGCGCCTTTATCCTTATGCCAACAAGCTAACTATCAACCGCAGAAACTGCACCCTTTTCCTGCTACTCTTCACCGATTTTCCCCACCAACTCTACGGCTTCACCAAAACGCCCCACTTTCCCCCACTTCATTGTAACATTTCTGTCACGATGCGAAAAGAGTATTATCCACCAATTTTTCAAAGTAAGGTGGATAACTTGTGGATAACTTTTATTATACGATTTTCCATGGATGTACTACATGCTTTACAGGCACATAACCATTTTTACGGAATGTTACCGCGACTATAAAACTGTATTTTAGCAAGCGACAAAGTGCCATAAATGAACCGAGACGAATGCTCTACAATAGGTATATACAAATTATTTGCGTACAATTATAGAGACAAATACGGTTATTCCTTCTACAGAAGAGAGTTCTTTAATTGGGAAGCGAAGATATATTTTAGGAAATCGGAGAACTTTCGCTAAGTATAAGATAGAATACATGTATATTTTTTACTATAGATGTAAGAAAGGCTTGCACCCAGGGCTATTTAATTCTCGCTTTCCTCGCGCCTACG
>JACDAE010000206.1 GCA_013695595.1 Ktedonobacteraceae bacterium
GCGTTTTCTCTTCAGGCAAAAAAATGAACTGCACCCATAAGAAAGAGGAGATATGGGGGGGGGTTGAGGTCGTATATCTGCACTGGTATATGCAACAAACGAGGAAGGGTGCCAGATAAAGTGTATCTGCTAGTGAAAGAATGATGGTGGGGTGAGGAAAAATTTGGCAGGGCGAGCACAAGTCGGGGACACGGGCGATCACAAGGTATTGGAGCTTCAGAGGATTGGACGAGAAAAGGCATACAAGAGAGGAAAAACAGGCCGCAGACGGATAGAGTGGTAGAAGCGACCTGGTGCGGATGCTTATACGCATACGGTTTCCCGCGACGCTTTGGCTGTTCTCTTCTCGTGTGTAATTATACATAAGCGTTGTCCAATTCTCTGTTACTACCGATACCTGATACTCGCCCTGAAATGGTATGATCGCCCAGTCCCGGACTTGTGGGTGCCCTGAAAATCTCCTGATCTTCACTATCTGTTACCTCACATGATCATGTGTCAGGCCCTGCATGGTTTGTTGCATCAAGAAGTGGGTGACAGCGAGAGTACTGCCAGTTTCCTGATAGACCGCGATCTGCCGATCAGCGCCAGTACCACGAGGGTCATCAAGGAGTGTGCGCAGGTAATTTATTTCCCGTCGGCTATCTAGATCATCAAGTACATCATCTACAAAATCGAGTGTTTCATGAAGCGAGTCGCGCATACTTAAGCGACGATTCTGGACAAAATCGACGACATCGGCGTCCAGGCCATAACGAGCGACGAGCCATTTATTCTCATCGATAAGATGAGCTGGAAGTACATGGGTCGTCAGGTTATGTGTATAGAGCCAGGTTAACTTTGCTACCAGGGCCTGACAGAGCGCCGCGATGGCCAGAGTATCTTCGATAGTAGCGGGCATATCGCAGATGCGAAACTCGATGGTACTAAAGAAGGGGTGAGGGCGAATATCCCACCAGATGCGCTTCCCGTTATCGATACATCCAGTTTTCATAAGATGTTCCACATAGTGGTCGAACTCGTTGGATGAAGCGAAGAGGGGAGGAACGCCTGAGCGTGGGAAGCGTTTCCATACGATTGCACGATAGGAACGTAGTCCTGAGTAGCGGTCGCTCCAGAAGGGCGAGTTAGATGAGATGGCTAGCAAATGTGGCAGCCATGTACGTAACTGATTCATTAAAGGAATAGCCAGTTCATGGGTATCGATACCGACGTGTACGTGTAAGCCAAAGATCAAGATCGAGCGACTTACGTCCTGGTACTCTTTTTCCAGGGTCTGATAGCGTTCATTCTGTGTAGGTTCTTGATCCTGCCAGTGTGCGTTGGGATGAGTTCCGGCGCTGATCGGAGCCAGCCCTTCAGAAGTCAGAATATCTGCCAAGGTGGTGCGTAGATGGTGAAGTTCCTGGCGAGCGGCAGTAATAGAAGGGCAGATCCCTGTTACAAGCTCAACCGTCGATTGAAGCATTTCTGGTTTAATGCTTTCACCGAGGAGAGGTTCGCCTTTTTCTAGAATAGTGTTGATGTTGGAAGATAACTGGCCCGTCTGTTTATCTACCATTTGAAATTCTTCTTCGATGCCAAGGGTAAAGGGCCGGGTCATAGAGCATGCTCCTTTCGCAAAGGGTCATGAATCCGTGCATAAAGCACACGGTTATGCGGGATGGGTGTGCAGGAACTGGCGAGCTGCATGCCTATCCTGACTATGCAATGCAGGAAATGTGTAGAGAGAGAGCAGACGCTATATACAGGGCCGAATAGAAGGAATGAGGAGACATCTACCGCCAGAGACAAATGTTGAAAAAGGACAGGCGGTCCGTTATGGTGCGCTGTAGCGCTTTCAAGCATACCCACACCTCAGTGAGCATTTCTTTAGAGGAACGCGCTAAAAAGCCCATCTACTCCACCAATATATCAGGAATCATAGCGTACCCAAGTCTGATAGAGATGTCAAGGGGTAACTGAAGAAAAATGGGCTGTTTCCCTTTCTTTCCAAAGAATGGGTTAAAACTGAGATATGCTTACAGGCTGAAGGCGTATGGGAGGAGATCAGGTACATAAAAATCTCGTGTCACGCCGTCAATATAAATAATAGCGTCAGGTGCGAGATCGGCCAGCCATTGACGACATGCCCCGCAAGGCATACGTTCACCTATTAAAGCAGTAGCTGGTGCATCAATACACGCGACTGCTACGTGAGTAATGGCCGTAGCTCCAGTTGAGATAGCTGCGGCAAAGGCTGAACGTTCGGCACACAATGTCAGGCCATAGCTTGCTATTTCGATATTGACGCCCACGTAAGTCTGGCCGTTAGCTACGATGGCGGCACCTACGCGGAAATGGGAATACGGACAATGTGCTCGTTGTGCGGCTTCACGTGCCAGTGAGAGAAGCGTTTCGCGTTCCATATATGCTCCATGATTATGTGGAGATCAGAACGATGCCGTCCAGATGAAGATTCACCTGGACGGCATACATGTTGTGTCTCTTACACTTTTTTGAATGTACCAGTAATCTTGCCGAATTGAAGTGTATCGCCATCGTTAATGGGTGTTGCCTGATCTGGTTCCAGGCGTTTCCCATTGATGCGTGTGGCGTTGGTGCTATTCAGATCGGTCAAGGTATAAGTGATGCCGCTATGTTCAAGTGCGGCGTGAACACGCGAGACTGTATCGGCACCTTGCACCTGGGCCAGATCTACTTCCGGTTGGATACCACCCAGGTCGTGATCGTAGCGTCCTACTATAGCACGTTCACCAGTTAATTCGATCTGTGGACCATTATTGAGCTGCAATGACCCCCAGGGCGTACCACTATCACTGGCTGGTTGAGATGTAGATTGCATCTGGATCGGCGTTGCGGGCGCAGGTGGAGGCACATGCAGTCCTCCATGGGACGCTGGCTGTGTCTGGGCCTGCGCGGATGGTATATAATACTGCTTCTCCGGTGGAGGTGGCGCTGGCTTCTCTTTCTTGGGTTCGTTTGATGGAAGCAGAGTCACTTTCGGTTGCGGAACTACAGACGGATCCTGTGTCGTAGGCGGCACGTAAACAGGAGGCTTTGGCGCAGAGGTAACCTGAGCCGGCTTTGCCTCGATTGTTGGTGCGGCATGCGGCGGTGTATAGGCCGGTGTTGGTGGTTGTGGTGGCGGCGTATAGATCGGAGTTTGTGGTTGCGGCGGCGGCGTATACAACGGCGCTGGCTGCGTAGGCGGTGTATATGCAGGTGTAGTTGATTGCGTATATGTTACCGTTGGCTGTGGCGAAACAGACGGTGCAGGTGGTGTGTAGGGGGCCGCTGGTGGTGGTAATGGCCGACTGGGAGCCACCTGAGTCTGCTGATTATTTGCTGATTGGAACGTCGAAGCGCCACATTTTGGACAGAAGGAAGCACCCGGATTTATTTCAAAATTGCAGTTACTACAATACTGTTTTGCGGGTGCTAATGAGCGACCACAGCCAGAGCAGAATGTATCACCGGCTTCATAGGGTGTATTGCAGTTTGGGCAATGCAACTGTCCTGACGCTGGAATGGGTCTGGGCAATGTGGGAGGCACGGGTGTAACTTCTGAGACAACGACGTGCGGTGGTGGTAGGTACGCAGGCGTCTGTTGTGGTGGCGGAATGTAGACCGGTGTCTGTTGTTGTTGCGGATTCCCCCAATGTTGTTGTACTTGAGGCAAGAGCTGCATAGGTATAGGACCTGCTACTAATCCTGGTCGTTGCTGGCGTACCAGGCCATCAACCATATTCAATACCTGATTACCCAGGCTTGCCTGACGCAGCGCACCTACTCCAGCCGTAATAGCAAGAGGCCATAACACAGGAAGGGCCACAAGACCTATGGCCCCCACAGCGGCCTTATCCAACCATTTCTGCTGGCCAATCATCGCCAAAGTACCACCCGCAGTTTTTTGTATTGTCACGGTCAAAGCAGCCTGCATACCAATGATGGCTTCGAAATCACCACCTTTTTTTAATTGCACAATGCGTTGCTGCTGATCGCCGAACTGCTGAGCCTGATAACTCTGCGCTATGTATACATTCACGACATCATTGGCTAGTTGTTCGATATCGATATCGTCAGCATTATAAAAGCGAGCATCCATCCGTTAATCCTCCCAGGTGGCTGTATAGCTGTATGTTTTTAATCATATATAAGGTTCCCAATGCGCATTCCCTTGTGGAGTTATCACCATGGTTATGTCACAGGTTGATGAACGCAAAAGCATCATCTGTGTTTATCTACGTTTGCATTGAGATAAGGTTAGATGCCTGTAGTATGTATGTCTCTAGAGTATATCATATCCGTTTTTCTGCTCGTTGGTCAGTGGGTTTGTGGACTCTCAATGGAGCGCGACTTTTGTAGCTATACATATAATTAGCTATCTCTTTAGCAGGACTATACTCTATAGTATGATCATCATATTCATCCATGTTGTTATGCATCATCAATTTATAAAAGTACTGAAAATGTGCTATTGTATTTAATCAAGAGCGAAAGTATAATACGAGCGTAATAGTTGTAAATCGCATAGCTGAACATAATCGGGGATGGAAGAAGGAGCAAGGGGTGTGGGTGAGATTGATTTGAAAATAAATAGCGTGTTGGCCTTACTTGATCGCGGCCCTTTTGTTGGACGTGGGACAAAGATGAGCAGGTTGATGGAGACATATACACGTGTGCGGGAAGGTCAGACCTGGATTATGAGTATCAAAGGCGAATCTGGGATTGGCAAGACGCGCATGGCGACCGAATTTTTAGATTGGGCTGTTACGCAAGGAGCTACTATATTACAAGGTAGAGCATTTGAAGACGGAGGGCGCTGGCCTTATCAGCCTCTGGTTGAGATGTTAGAGCGCTATCGCATGCAGAGAATAAGCGGACGACACATACAGGGGATGATGCCTGATCCATTGAATGAAATGTTGGACTCTGTGAGTATGGAGATGCGCAATTATGTGTTCAATCAATCTACTGAAGGTGAGCAGAGGGAGGACCAATACAGGCATCTGTTTGAGTCTTTCACGCTTTTGGGGCAGATACTGGCGGAGCAAACACCAATTATCTTGTTTATCGACGACATACATTGGTCTGATTTTGCCACGCTTGAGATGCTCCAACATGCTGGAAAACGCTGGATAGAAAGCAGTACACCTGTGCTCCTCCTTTTAAGTTTACGCACAGAGGCATTGGTGATGATCCCAACCTTCGCAACGTGGCTGGCCCGCCTTGAGCATGACTTGCATGCTGCCGGTTTTATT
The DNA here is from genome assembly GCA_013695595.1 of Ktedonobacteraceae bacterium. Lineage (GTDB taxonomy): Bacteria > Chloroflexota > Ktedonobacteria > Ktedonobacterales > Ktedonobacteraceae > JACDAE01. The sequence goes on from JACDAE010000206.1 coordinate 5,265, forward strand.
TTAAACCCGCTATTGGTCGAAGATGTTGTGGAGTTTGTGTGTACTATTGCCACGGAAGAGACGCAACACCTTGAAGGATTTGGGCGCTGGCTTTACACAGAGACAGGTGGTCAGGCCTTTTACATGGTAGAATTGCTCAAAATGCTCTTTGAATATAAAATGCTTAAAGGATGTGAGCAAATAAATGGAAGATGGCGAGTTGACTTCGGAACCACTGCAAGTAATATTGGTGTATTAGAACGCCTGCTACTGCCAGGTGTGCGAGCGGTGATTGCAATGCGGCTCAAGCAGCTTTCACCAATGGCTAGCCTGATGGCTTCAGCAGGAGCCGTGCTCGGACGCAATCTGCCTTTTGAGTATCTTTGTTATGTAGCCCATCTCAATGAAGTAGCAGGCAAGGAAGCTCTCAATGAATTGTTGGTACACCACATCTTTTGTGAAGAGGATACATATTACTTCTTCATCCATGATAAAGTACGTGAAGTCGTTTATGCAGAGACGCTGGAAGTACAGCGCATGAAATTGCATGCACGTGCATTAGAAACACTGCATATCGAGAAGGTACCCGTTTCATTTCAGGCTTATCACGCACGCTTCGCTGGTTTCTATGAGCAAGCATTTCATCTCTATGGAATTGCCGGCGATGTCGTTGTGCGCCTCTTCGCATTTCGTGATGGTATCGCTTTCTATGAGAGAGCCCTCCACTTGTTATTAGAGCAACGGATAGGGGAAGAAGTATTCTCCGAAGTGCCAGTCGCGACTATCGAACATGTGTACCTTCAGGCTGGATATATTTATGAACTTCTCAATGAGCGAGAACGCGCCTGGGCTACATACCAATCGATGTTGTTGCTTGCGAAGAAAATGAACATAACTATGCTTGTAAATGTTGCACTGAGCCAATTGGCTGCAGTGAGTTGGCATGAAGTGTTTGATGTACAAGAGCAGGCACGTAT
>JACDAE010000237.1 GCA_013695595.1 Ktedonobacteraceae bacterium
ATCTTTAGCGGTATGGCTTGCTTACTTATTTTGCAAGTATTTATGTCACACCATTAGCTCGCGCGAAAACGCATGGTAGGATGCAACAGCCCTTGACAGAGCAATAAAATAAATTCCCATACTTGCCTATAATTAATATTAATGGTATACAGAGAGCAGGAGCATAAAGGCAATGCTTCATCATGCGTATTTACGCCTCTCTATGTAAGAACAATAAAGAAAGAAGTAATGGATGGAAATAGTACGTATAGGTATTCTCGGTGCAGCGAATATTGTACCATTGGCGCTCATCAAGCCTGCGCGACAGGTAGCAGGAGTCGTAGTGGCCGGGATCGCAGCACGGGATGTCATACGCAGTCAGGCCTTTGCCAAAAAACATGCCATTCCCCAGATCTTCGCAAGCTATGATGAATTGCTGGCCAACCCCACGATCGATGCAGTGTATATCCCTCTCCCCAATGGGCTGCATGAACACTGGACGTTGAAGGCTCTGGCTGCTGGTAAACATGTGCTGTGTGAAAAACCCTTTGCCTCAAATACTGTAGAGGCTGAACGTATGGCAGAGGCGGCACAGCAGAGTGGGCGGGTCTTGATGGAAGCGTTTCATTACCGCTACCATCCACTGGCGGCTCGCATGAAGGAGATTGTTAGCAGTGGCGAACTTGGCAAGATTCAGCGCATCGAAGCCTCACTTTGTTTCCCTTTATTCTCTCGCAAAGACATTCGCTATAACCTCTCCCTGGCTGGTGGGGCAACAATGGATGCTGGCTCATACACTATCAATGTCCTGCGCTTTCTAGCGGGAGAAGAGCCAGAGGTCGTGCAGGCGACGGCAAAACTGGCCTCGCCGGGCGTTGATCGCCGCATGGATGCTGACCTGCACTTCCCGAATGGGATCACGGGACATATGACCGCCTCTCTGCTCTCCAGCACTCTCTTGCGTGTCAGCGTACGCGTCACAAGCGAGCAAGGCACAATGAATGTGCTGAACTTTATTGCGCCGCAGTTCTACAACCGTCTGAGCGTCAGGACGCCTAAAGGGCACCGCACAGAACATATAGCAGGAGATGCAACCTACACGTACCAATTGCGTGCCTTTGCCCAGTCTATCACCCAGGGAACGCCAGTCCTGACCGATCCGATCGAGGCCATTGCAAATATGCGCGTGATTGATGCGGTGTATCGCAAGGCCGGGCTACAACCTCGTGGCAGGGCAGAGGATAGTAGAGAGCCTGCGACAAGCTAACTGGTATCGGGACACAATTGCTGCTTGAACGCGTATCAACTCATGTCATCTTTTTACCCCTATAGGATATTTACGGGTATTGGTATAGAAATGCCATTTTTAATAGGATTACGATGTGCTGATCTTGACTGGGTTACGATGCGAGTAATTCATACAGAAGCTATAAATATTGCCCCTACCCGTTATACTAATTTATGCCCATGTCACATATAATTGGCGCGCACTCAATCAACACTATCACATTGACGTTAACGTCAATGTGTGATATACTATCTATAGGTCTCTCCACACTATTACCAGATATAAAAACATCGAGAGGAGGACGAACTTCTTAGGATGGAAACAACCAACCAGGAACAATTAACCTCGTCGGAGCAAGCATACTACACTATTGAACAGGTCGCACAGCGTACGGGCATGACCAAACGGACCTTGCGCTACTACGAAGAGATGGGGCTGCTTCCTCCAACGGGCCGCACCGAAGGAAATTATCGCCGCTATAGCGACGAAGATATTCTTCTTTTGAAGCGCATCAAAGAGCTGCGCGATCTGCTCGGCTTCTCTCTGACCGATATCCGCACGCTGCTGGCAGCCGAGGACGAGCGCGGACAACTTAAACAGGCCTATAGTCAGGAGACCGAGGCCACCACAAAACTGGCTCAACTCGACCGCGTCGATGAGTTGATTCGTGAACAGATCCAGCTCATTGAACAAAAAGCTTCTGCGCTGGAAGAGATGCGCTCCGCTCTCTATGCTAAATTAGCAAAGCATCAGCGCACACGCGAAAATATACGAAATATAATTAATAACGAATAATATTGATCTACGGGCGCACGCAAGATGACGCCCCTACGCATGTCCCTTTCCTGAGGGCAGACCTGAACTTTCTAGATTGGATACCGACACCGCATGCAACATACCATTTCCTCACAAACACAAAAATTAGGAGTCAATGATCTTAGTACAATACAACCAGTAGAACACCCCAGAAGCCACTTCGCACGCGCACTCATCTCCCTGGAACATCGCAATTTTCGCCTTTTCTGGAGTGGGCAACTTATCTCGCTCATCGGGACCTGGATGCAGACGACCGGGCAGGCATGGCTGGTGCTACAAATAACGAAGAGCGCATGGGCGCTTGGTCTTGTGGGCGCTCTCCAATTCCTGCCCGTGATGCTTTTTTCCCTGTTCGGCGGCGTGCTGGCCGACCGCGTGCCCAAACGGACCGTCGTCATTTTCACACAATCATTCGCACTCCTCCAGGCCGCCGTGCTCTGGTTCCTGGTCGCCACCGGCACCGTACAACTATGGCATATCTTCGTCCTGGCAACATTGCTCGGCATCACTAATTCGATTGATATGCCCACACGACAGTCATTTGTCGCCGAGATGGTGGGACGCGACGATCTCTCTAACGCCGTTGCACTCAACTCATCTGTGTTCAATATGGCGCGTATCATCGGCCCCGGCCTCGGTGGCCTGATCATCGCCTGGTTGGGGATCGCACCACTCTTCTTACTCAACGCACTAAGCTTTATTCCCGTTATTATTGGATTGGTGATGATTGATGTTAAACAACTTCATACGGCGATCAAGCCAATCGCACAACAGGTCACCATTGCGAAAGTCGGCACCATTAAGAGTATTCGCGAGGGCTTGGCCTACATTCGCCAGAAACCCTCCGTGTTTCTGGTCATCGTCGTGGTTGGCATCGTATCGCTCTTTGGCATCAACTTTAATGTGATCCTGCCCCTGTTTGCGACGACCGTTCTGCATGCCGGTCCAGCGGGCTTCGGCTTCATCTCATCTGCCTTTGGTGTTGGTTCGCTGCTTTCGGCACTCTGGCTGGCATGGACCAATAAAAAGCCTGACATTTCTTTTCTTCTGCTGGCCTCCATTGTGTTTTGTGTGCTTGAAATCATCTTCGCACTCTCACACTGGTATCAGTTCTCGCTGGTATTGATCGCCTGCGTTGGCTTCAGTCAGATTGCGTTTACCGCGATTGCAAACACGACTTTGCAAACGGTGACGCCCGATCACCTGCGTGGTAGAATTATGAGTGTCTACATGTTAGTATTCAACGGAAGTATCCCGCTTGGAAATCTGTTTACGGGCGGCCTGGTAAGCCTGTTTGGAGCGCCTGTTGCGCTTATCGCAGGTGGCGCGTTAAGCTTGGTCGCGGCCATTGCGGGTTGGATTTTCCGGGCACCCGCGGAGAAGGATATTGCACAAAGCCTCTACCACAAAAAGTAACTGGCACATTTACCCGCTCACCAGCGCAGATCAACAACACCATATCGGGCAGAGTGAGCGAATTTTGAGCAGCATTCAGCCGGGCGATCGTCCCATTTTAGCCTGGTCCGTGGCCGATCCAGAGGGACTGGTACTGGGATTTTCGCAGAAACTGGATGTGCTCAATGCGCCAGAGCTTGCCAGGCAACCACTCCCAATCTATCGACGACGAGCCGGTGGCACGGCGGTGCTGGTGGGACCGCATCTGCTAAGCCTGGACGTTTTCTTGCCGGGAGATCATCCCCTGGTGCTGCCCGATATCGTGGAGTCGTATCGCTGGTTTGGTGAGGCCTGGGTTGAGGCCTTGCTCCAATTAGGTACCCAGACGCGCCTTGTGCTCCCCGCCGAAGCACGCACACAGCAGGCTCTACGCAAGCAACCGGAGACGGGTACCTATGAGATGCTGATGAACCGCGCCTGCTATGGCACGCTTTCACCGTATGAGGTCGTCGCGGGCCAACGCAAAGTTGTGGGTCTGGATATGATTCGCCGCCGCGCTGGCAGCCTGCTACAGGCTGGCGTCCTGTTACAATGGGATACAACAACACTTGCCAGCTTACTAGGGCATACAGAAGACGAGCAGGCATTGCTTTATCAAGGTCTGAAAGAGCGTGCGGTCGGCCTGGATACGCTGGCTGGTCGCGCTGTCGGAATAGAAGAAACCATCAGAGCGTTTGAATCAGTAGTTACAAAATTGGTATAACAAGTAAAGAGAGGTTTCTTTTATGGGAGATAGAAAAGCGCCTGGCGCATTACAGGTCGTCACTGAGCCAGATTTTGAGGCGCTGGTAATCGGTGCCCATCCTGATGATGACGATTTCGGCACCGCCGCGACCAGTGCGTTATGGGCCAGTCAGGGCAAAAAGATCGCCTGGGCCGTTATGACCGATGGCACCGAGGGCAGTGAAGTTCCCAACATCGATGAGGAAGTTTTTATCCGCACACGCGAACAGGAGCAACGCACTGCCTGCGAATTGTTGGGCGTCAAGGCCGTTGAGTTCTTGCATTTCCATGATGGGCATCTCACCAATAACGATGAGACGAAGCGAGCGGTCGTCAAACTTATCCGCAAATATCGTCCACGCGTCATCTTCACACACGATCCGTCGCAGCACATCTTTGGCCCTGATCCCGATGAGAAGCCGGACGATACTGGTTATCTCAATCATCCAGACCATCGCGCCACCGGCAATATTGTTCTCGATGCTATCTTCCCTGCCGCCGGAAATCCGCGCTCATATCGCGACCTGCTCGTAGAGGATCTGCTACCTTATAAAGTGCACGAAATCTATCTCTTTGCGACAAGTCAGTCCAACACGTTTATAGACATTAGTGAGACCATTGATCTGAAAGCGAAGGCTATCCTCTCGCACCTGACGCAGTTTGGTCCCGATGCCGCAACGGATCTCCCTAAACGCATGCGCGAAATGGCTGCCCGTACGGCAAAGACCGCGAAAGAGCAAAAAGGGCTGGATATCCAGTACGCAGAGGCATTTCGGCGCGTTAAGCTCTACATACCACCCTCACCAAAAGACGAGGCGTAAAACATGATAGGGACCCGATTGCGTTGAAGTCAATGGGAAAAACACACGCCCGACCATATCATCAAATATCGATACGGTCGGGCATTATGTATGTAATCCCTATTTTGGCATCGCGACTACGGCGAAGCCAGCCCAGTATTTCATAAAGGTTGTACGCGCCATCACCTGCATATTCAGGCGGGAGGAATCGGCGAGGAAGACCGATTGGCTGTTCCCACCACGCACAACCAGCAGGTGACCGCCGGACCAGAGGGCAGGTGGAAAGCCAACAATCACGGGATGCCCCTGGTTCGCAACCTTGATCACATTGTCAAGCGACGTATTGCTGATCCAGTAGGTCTTAAAACCAAATTGCGCCACGGTACGATCAATTCCTGTTGGTGCCAGCAAACCCAGATCAGGCGTGATCTCATGCAGACCCGACTCCACCTTCAGAATGTCCGCGATACGATAGTTATGTCCGTATGAATTAATAATCACCGTCATTGCTGCGGAAGAACAGGCTGAATATGCCCACGTATTAAAGTCTTGCTGCGAATTATACTGGGCAGGATCAAGCTGATTGAGGCGTATCAAGGCTTTGGAGGCTCCGGAGAGGTTGGCAAAGGGGCTTGCCTTGACGTTGTTCGCATTCGCATTTGCGGTGGGAGGCGTCGCGGAGGTCGCGGCATCGGGCCAGGAGGTTGCAACGAGCATCCCTGAACCGGGTAGAGCGGCTTTAAACACAAAGAGACTGAAGCAAAAAACAGCTAATAGGATCAGGGTCAGGCCTATCCAGGGACCCTTCTCTCCTGGCGCTGCTCGGAAAATGCGCCCCACATTGAGGG
>JACDAE010000255.1 GCA_013695595.1 Ktedonobacteraceae bacterium
GTAGGACACTGGCTATGCTTGATGGCAACAATAGCAGCCGCCTCATCGACCATGCGCATAATAACGCCACCATGCACATTCCCCTGCCCATTTGCATCTATCAATTCCATCATGCGCCGCGTCGTACTGCGCGAATAGGCAATACTGCGTCCCTGCGTCAAGTCTACCTTCGGAAGAATCTGATATCTCTTTGCTATCCGCTCAAATGCGCTCATATTGCTTTATTTCTCCACATAAATATTTCGCTGGCTGTCTCTGTTCTATTATGCCACCTACCACGCGGCGCATTCCAATTAACCCACCTAATTGGTAGGGACCCGATTCATGCCCTTTCAAAAATTGGTGTGGATATCACGATGATGGACCAAAGAGCATCACTGTAGGGAAGCCATTTATTATTCCGTGGGATGCCATCGCGCGGCATCCCACGGAATAATGAATGGCTTCCCTACCAGAACAATCCTTCCCCACAATGCAGGTATCTGGATTCAATGCTCGTTATGCTACAGGGCCATTATAGCCGCTAGAGACCACAACATCATCGAAGTACGCGCTCCCGGTTACATCGTTATTCAAAACTAGCTTGCCATAACTTTGCGCCTGGGTGAGATCACCATCAAAGGAACCGATCGAGTTTCCATTGAGCCAGACTTCCCCATGCCCACTCGTGGCCTGATTGGTCTCGACCTCAATCGCATACCAGGTGTTTGCGCTCAAGACATTCGTATTACTGTATACATCATAGCGTGTGTTAGCGGCATTCCAGAAGTAGATGTCTAACCCCTTGCGCCCACTATCGTAGTACATGATCCATTGATTATGTCCAGTAGTGTCCAGCCCTTGAGCAATCAATGTGGTACCACTCAGGCTGGCGAAGCGATAGAAGAAGCGCGTATAGGTCTGGGCTGGCGCTCCACTGAAGGCCGTAGAGGCTTGCATGGATTGTCCATTGGCATTCGTCAACTGGGCTGCATCGTTTCCTTTGTTGATAACCGAGGTCTGGACCGTTGCGCTGCCCGTCCCACTGGTTCCATTCGTCCACTTGCTGAAATTGCCGCTCTCAAAGCCATCGCTGAAGTAAACGGCGGAAGCACCTCCATTCCCCACCCCGGTTCCACTCAATGCAACCGTCTGGGGACTTCCAGCAGCATCATCCGTGATCGCTATATTTGCACTCTTTGCTCCAGACGATGTGGGTGTAAACGTTATGCTAATACTACAGGAAGCACCCACCGCCAGGGTACTTGCACAGGTATTCGTCTGCGCAAAATTATTGGCATTCGTTCCCGTTACTGCAATACTCCCGATGTTCAACACCGCAGTACCACCATTCGTCAACGTCACCATCTGGGCCGTACTGGTCGTTCCAGTATTATGATTCCCATAACTCAAACTGGTGGGACTGAACATCGCGACAGGTGCTGCCGGAGTTCCCGTTCCACTTATTGATAGCATCTGAGGACTATCAGTTGAGCTATCCATGAGGGTGACAGCAGCAGTACGTGCCCCGGTCGCTGTGGGTGTAAAGGTGACATTGATTGTACAGGTCGTATTCACCGCAAGGCTCGCTGGACAGTTATTGGTCTGAGCAAAATCGCTGGCATTGCTTCCCGCCAGTGCGATGCTACTGATCGTTAAGGCATCTGCCCCTGTATTCGCTACCGTCACAGCCTTCGCGCCACTGGTGGTACCAACAACCTGACTGCTAAAACTGGCCGTTTTGGGCGTCAATTTCACCACCGAAGTGGTCGTGGGAATTGTATAGTTGTTGGCAACGGCGACATCATCGAAGTAGACTGTCCCGGTCACGTCATTGTTCAAAGTCAGCTTACCATAAGTGAGCATCTGGGTGAGATCGCCATTAAAAGAGCCGATCGAGTTTCCATTGAGCCAGACCTCCCCATGCCCACTCGTGGCCTGATTGGTCTCGACCTCAATTGCATACCAGGTGTTTGCACTCAAGACGTTTGTGTTGCTATACACGTCGTAGCGTGCGCCGGCTCCATTCCAGAAGTAGATGTCCAGTCCCTGTCGTCCGCTATCGTAGTACATAATCCATTGGTTATGACCACTGCTATCCTGCCCCTGGGCAATCAACGTCGTGCCGCTCAGGCTGGCGAAGCGATAGAAGAAGCGCGTATAGGTCATAGCTGGCGTTCCATTGAAGGTTGAGGAGACCTGAACGGATTGTCCCGCTGTATTCGTCAACTGCGCTGCATTGGTTCCATTATTCACGACCGTCTTCTGAACCGTCGCGCTGCCCGTTCCGCTGGCTCCATTCGTCCACTGGCTAAAATCGCCGCTCTCGAAATCATCGTTGAAGTAGACAGTTGTATTTGCATTCACGCCCGTTCCACTTAACAGGACATTTTGAGATGCTTCCCCTTCACCATCGATATTATCGGTAAGTGTGAGCATGGCGTTGCGTGCTCCACTGGCGGTCGGTGCAAACTTGACACTGATCGTGCAGGATGCATTGATTGCCAGCGTATTTGGACTGATTGGACAGGTATTCGTCTGAGTGAAATCGCTGCCATTGGTTCCCGTCATGGCAATGCTACTTATTGCCAGCGTCGCCTTACCATTATTGGTCAGTGTGATGGTCTGTGCATTGCTGGTCGTGCCACTGTTCTGATTGCCAAAACTCAACTGGTTTGTGCTGAGTTGTGCACCAGAGCTAACCACGACGCCGGTTCCATTCAGCGTAACGCTCTGCGGGCTGGCATTCCCATTATCGGTAACTATCAGGCTGGCCGAGCGTGCATCACTGGAAGTGCTCTGGGGAGGACTGAAGGTCACGCTGATTGTACAACTCGCGTTGGAAGCCAGACTGCTCGGACAGGTATTCGTCTGCGCAAAATCGCTGGCGTCGGTCCCTGTGATCGCGATGCTGCTGATCGCCAACGCGTTCGCACTGGTATTTGTCAGTGTCGTTGTTTTGGCGGCACTCGTCGTACCGTTATTCTGACTGCCAAAGTCGATATTCAACGGATTAAGCGAAACGCCCGGATTCACCGCGATCCCGGTGCCACTCAACACGACCTGTTCGGCGCTATCGGCTGCATTATCAATGAAGGTAAGGCTGCCAGAACGTGTACTGACCGCCGTTGGCTTGAATGCAACCGTAACCGTACAGGATGCACCCGTTGCCAGGCTGGTTGGACAGTTGTTCGTCTGATTGAAATCGTTCGTATTCAACCCCTGCATCTGTATATAACTGAAGGTGAGAGTAGACGTTCCCGTATTCGTCACTTTGACGGTCTGAGCCGCACTGCTGGTATTAAGTGTCTGGTTGCCAAAGTTGATATTGCTGACACTGAGATTGACGGCAGCGCCGGAGGCAATCCCGACTCCCGTCATTACGATCACCTGGGGACTCATCGCAGCACTATCCGTGAGCGTAATATTGGCGCTGCGCCCACCACTGGCCGTTGGCTGAAATGTCGCATTGATCGTGCAGCTCGCATTCACTGCAAGGCTGGCTGGACAGGTATTTGTCTGAGCAAAATCGCTGCCATTGGTTCCCGTCACCGCGATCTTACTGATCGTTAAGGCTACCGCGCCAGTATTGGTTACTTTGACAGTCTGGGCAACACCGGACTTGTTGACGCCCTGATTGCCAAAGCTCATGTTATCAGCACTCAAGGTTACACTTGAGGTCGGCGCTGACGTAGCTGAAATGAAGTTATTGAGGATATTGGCGGTCGTCTTCTGGATGCCTGCATTGGTGTATGTATTTCCCTCAACGCTTGCCAGACCCCAGCTCCACTGAATAGTGCCGGCGGCAAAGACTCTTGCCCCACTCGGCGCGGTATAGAGTGTTGAATTGGCAAATGAGGTGATGCCTCCACCGTTCACAGGTGAGTTCGAGAGCACCGTCTCATTAGCGGGCGAGAAGCCATTATTCCAGACCTTATCGTATTCGTATCCCACAATGCCAGGGACCTTCGAGCCATCAACAAAACCAGTACCCGCGTAGATCCAATTTGATGCATTCGCGACGACATAGGCGTAGTCATTGTCTTCTTGCTGCTCATACATCACACCAAGCAGCCCATTTTCAGGCATATTCACCACAGGGTCGCGCCAGAGCGTCGTCACCAGCGAATTGTTTGTGTTCCACATGGGATCTGGACCAGGGGCCGATGCATAGGTAGCAAAATCTTTGTAGCCAACCTCAATGCGACTCGCCACACCCGCAGTGTTTGGCTCCAATCTAATCTGCCAATACGCTGTATTAGCCGCAAAGAAGGCGACATTGACACCCGCATTGATGGCACTCTGGACCGCATTGCGCATCCCCATTGTCCAATATTCGTCATGCCCGACCGAGAGAAACGCCTTGTGCGCGAGAAGTTCGGCGGGACGCGTATCAGTATCTACATCGGTGCTATATGCAACATTGTAGCCCTGTTGCTCCATCCAATACACAAAATGGTACTCAAAGAAGAAGTAATGGCCAGCACCATTGCCATCACCTGGATTAAATGGACGATCAAATGAAACTTTTGTCGCATGTGGATAGGGGTACGCGGCCTTATTGGTGAGGTTATTGTTATATAAACTTGTGCCACCCCAGGTATTGTAGGCCTGATACGTGGTCACGCTGGTCTGGAAGAGGATATCTTCGTTCCCTCCATCGTTGCGTACCACGAAATAGATGAAACTCGCGTTATTGGTCGAGGATGTGAGCTTTGCGAGATACACCCCTGTTACCCAGGTAGAAGGAATGGTCAGCGTGGTCGTTTTCGTCCAATTGGTACAGGAGATCATTCCTGTCACAGAGTTAGGTGCCGGAATAGCCTGATGGAGGCCAGGAAAACTGCCCAATGAGGTAATCAATCTCGCCCCCACCCCTCCGTAGTAGCCTGTACGAAAGACATCAATCTTAAAGCTCGGTGCAGTCGTTGTTACATACAGATCGAGCGCGTCACCATGATTAACACTGATCTTTGAACCAAAACCTGAAATCGTGTCCGGTGCTAGATCAGAGGCAAAATCATCCCAACCTGGCGTACCCGCTTTACTGTTTTCAACCTGGATGGGATTAAGACCAGCCGCATGAGCATGCGATGCAGGCATAAAGAGATTACGAGTTATAGTGTATGGTAATCCGGAAAGCACCATTGAGGCCAGGAAGCCAACTGTCACGATTATGGCAAATTTGCGCTCGATCACACGCACGACTCTGTGGTTCATACGCCTTGATCCTTTCATGGTAACAAGACACGTATTCAGATGAAAAACCATTCTACATATCTTTTAGTATTCAACAACAACCCACTCAATAGTATTTAAAGGAATAACTCTGTTTCTAAAATGAACATTCTATTGATCTTCTTTTACTTTAAACTATGCGCGTCTTAATCTGGTGCAGTTATGGTTGTAGAAAGGTTAAGAATAGTTATCCTTTGTGCAAGCAGGCATGCTTTAATAGAATGTGGACAAAAATAGAGGAGATCTTCATTTAAAACTTCTTTTATAGTGGAATATTTGTTGTAAAGCGAGAAACGTTCTGCTGTGCCGGTACTGAAACCTTCGTATTTACCTGTACGTGGTCTAAAACTCTCTCAAACAGTCTAGGGAAGGAAAAACATATGACACATCTTCATGGAAAAGTTGCACTGATCACTGGTGCAGGTTCCGGCATTGGAAAAGCTACAGCAGTTCTTCTGGCTCAGCATGGTGCACGTGTGGTTGCACTCGCGCATACACCTGAAGAAGTAGAGCAGACAGTGAAGGAGATTACGCAAAAAGGCAACGAGGCCATGGCCTCTATTGCTGATATAAGCAACGAAAACGAGATCAAAAGCGCGATCCAACAGGTGGTAGAACATTGGGGGAGGTTGGATATTGTCTTTGCTAATGCAGGCATCAATGGCGTCTGGGCACCGATCGAAGAACTCGCACTTGATGAATGGAATCGGACCATTACCACTAATCTTACTGGCACTTTTTTGACGATAAAGTATGCCGTACCTTATCTCAAAAAACAAGGTGGCAGCATTGTTGTAACCGCCTCCGTGAATGGTACGCGCATCTTCAGCAATACCGGTGCGACGGCTTATTCGGCCACCAAAGCGGCCCAGGTCGCAATGACAAAGATGCTCGCCGTCGAACTGGCGCAAAGCAACATTCGCGTCAATGTCGTCTGCCCCGGTGCAACTGAGACGGAGATTAGCGATAATACGCAAGCTCGCGATACCGAACAGATCAAATTTCCGGTAGACTTCCCCAAAGGCTCAATACCACTGGGCGGGAAACCTGCGACGTCTGAGGATGTTGCGGAACTGGTGATGTTCTTGAGTTCAGATGCAGCGCGCACTATCACAGGAACTGAAGTGTGGATTGATGGAGCGTCTTCACTGGTAAAAGGCTAACCAATTTATTCATCTATTCTCTAAGAAAGATTGGGATAAGTCATGTGACCTATCCTGATCTTTCCTGGCATGCTTCTTCTCGTCATCTGCTTTCTATTTATAAATCATTATTCTCATCAAACTTCAACGTGCACACTCTGCATCTCTATACTTCTTTTCATAAATATCTAGACTCAACAGTCTAAAATAGAAGGTAATATGCTTGCATCTAAGATACTTTCGCTATACACTCTAAATAGACACCGTCTATAGGCAAAGATCCCTTGTTATCCCCCTGGCACATTGTCTATCTAGACGAGACAAACAGAGTTGTTTGCTTCATTTCTGAAGGGAGTCGCTAGCTATGAGTGTATGGACCTTGATGAGATCGCTCAATCGAGAACAGCGGAGTACATTTCTTGCCAGCTTTCTGGGCTGGACCCTGGACGCCTTTGATTACTTTCTGCTTACATTCGTAACGCTTCGCATCTCCAGTGATTTTCATGTCGCGCTGACTGCGGTCGCGTTTTCGCTGACCCTGACACTGGCGATGCGGCCCGTGGGAGCACTTATCTTTGGCCTGCTGGCAGAGCGTTTTGGCAGGCGCGTACCTCTCATGATTGATATCATCCTGTACTCAATCATCGAACTCCTTACCGCCTTCTCGCCCAATTACGCCTATTTTATCATCATGCGTGCGCTGTTTGGAGTGGCGATGGGAGGCGAATGGGGGCTTGGTTCATCGCTGGCGATGGAAGCTTTGCCTAAAGAATCAAGGGGCCTTTTCTCAGGTATCCTTCAGCAGGGCTATGCCTTTGGCTATCTGATTGCGGCACTCGTCTTCTTTGGAGTCTTTACCTTCCTCCCGGCACCACTGAATAGCTGGCGGACGATGTTTGTCATCGGCGTCATTCCTGCGTTCCTGGTCATTTTTATTCGCTCACGCGTTCCCGAATCAGCCGTGTGGGAAAATAGGCAATCACTTAACCGTCAAAAAGGCATTAGCACATGGGCGGGGATCTGGAATTCGGTGAGGTCGCGCCCGATTATCTTTCTCTACGTGATTGTTCTTATGACGGCGTTTAACAGTCTCTCGCATGGCACACAGGATAATCTGGGCACGTTCCTACAAAAGCAGCTTGACCTGGGCGTCAGTTCGACGACCATTATCACGGTCGTGGCTAACATTGGTGCGATCATTGGGGGCACAATCTTCGGCTACAACTCGCAATACTGGGGCCGTCGGCGGGCAATTATTATCGCCTGCATCATCGGCATCTTCATGATCCCATTCTGGTCGGGCCTGATCCGTATTCCCGGCGTTGGATTGCTGACATCGATTGCGATTGGGGCATTCCTGTTACAATTCATGGTACAGGGAGCCTGGGGCGTCATTCCAGCTCACCTCAACGAACTCTCACCTACCGACGTGCGCGGCACCTTTCCAGGGCTGGCATACCAATTGGGTAATCTTTTTGCCTCATGGGTCGTGGCCTTAGAGATTATTCTTGCGCAGAACCTGGGATCAGTCGCCAAACCTGACCTGGGTAAGGCACTGGCGATCTTTGCGCTTTGTTCTTTCCTCGCCGTCATCCTCTTCGCAGCAATTGGTCGCGAGGCCAGGGAGATCGATTTCCAGGAAGCAGACGCAGCCGAAGCAACAAACGA
>JACDAE010000260.1 GCA_013695595.1 Ktedonobacteraceae bacterium
AGAGAGGAGCATGTAAATCCGCTTGCACCTGAACCAGATTCGCTCTTGCTGTTCTATAGTGTGCCTTGCGTTCCTCATCCGTGATAAGGGCAGGATCTGCGGCATCAAAGGCAAGAGCTTCGGCCAGCCCACGAGCGCGACCACGCTCCATGGCAACTGCGGCATCATTAATGTGCCCTAATCTATGGAGTGCATAGCCGAGGCGGATGGCGGCATCACCTCCTTCTTTAAGAATGGCATCGCGTCCAAGTGTCCCAGTTCCCAGAATGACAAGGAGATCTTCGGCTTTCAACGCTGCTTTATAGGTAGTCTGTGCCGCATCCCAGTTCTCGTGTTGGGCTTCAATCTCGGCAAGCCGTAAATGTACGTTACGAGATTCGCGGGGAAACGCCTCCACAGTAAAGACGTGCAAGGCTTCGTGATAGTAGGAGATAGCTTGCTCCAAGTTCTCTTTTTGTTTTCCCACCACGACATGCTTCCTACCTGCTCAAAAAAGGGGGTTGCAACCGCACCGATTCCGATATTGGTTAATAGAAGTAGCCGACGAGCGGCGGGAAGAGAAAATCGTTGAGGGCTGTCAACTTTATGGGAGAGCAGTTGAACGAGCCAAAAAAGGCGAACGCACGGTCAGCATGGATGAATTGACGGGGGTGCAGGCATTGGAGCGCAAACATCCTGATTTGCCGATGAGGCCCGCCCATGTGCTCCGACGTGAGTTTGAATATATCCGGCATGGAACGCTCTCCTGGTTCATCAATTTCGATGTCGCGACGGGACAGGTCATCGCTCCCTCCTGGGGAACGACCCGTAACGAGGAGGATGCGCTGACTCATCTCCAACGCCTGATTGCCAGCGATCCTCATGCCAGCAAATGGCACATCATGCTGGATAACTTGAATATCCATCAGTCCGAAGCACTGGTGCGTTGGGTAGCCCAGCAGGAAGGGATGGCTGCAGAGACATTGGGTATCAAAGGCAAGAGTGGTATCCTGCGCTCGATGGAAAGTCGTGCAGCGTTCTTGCACGATCTTACTCATCAAGTGGTCTTTTACTACACGCCTAAGCATGCTTCGTGGATGAATCAGGTGGAAATCTGGCTGAGCATCCTGGTACGCAAACTGCTCAAGCGCGGCAATTTCCTTTCACTCAATGACTTATGTAACCAGATCTTGGCCTTCATCGCCTACTACAATTCTACGATGGCTAAACCCATCAAGTGGACGTACACGGGGCTCACTTAAAGCTTCTCCGATTTTTCGGACCAAATAACCGAATACCTGGCCCAAAAATCGCTAACCATTCTCTTCTACCTTTCTAAGGCTTAGAATCGTGAAAAACGGGAATTGATAGCCTAATGGAATCAACGTATCATCCCGGCGTTTGAAGCTGCCTTCGGGCGTGGGAACGTCTACCAGTCGCTCTAGCTCAAATCCTGAGGCGAGGCTTGCATCAAGATATTCTTCCAGCGTCCGATGATAAAAGTGAACCTTCACCCCTTCCTCTGTCATGCCTCGATAAGGGAATGCCTGACCAGATGCCGCAAAATAATCGGTGATATGGCCGCGCACCACGAGGGAATAGGGGTTGTTCATAAAAAGCACCAGGCGACCTGCGCGCTTGAGCACTGATCCCAGAGTGGTAAGAAAGCCTCGGTAATCAGAGACATCGTTAAAAACAAAAAAGCTTGCGATTAGATCGAAGTGGTCCTGATATGCAGGGAGCGGTTGGCTGAGATCTGCCACCTGATAGGTTATTTTTCCTTCAGGATCTTTGGTGCGGGCAATCTCAACCAGTCGTGGCGAAATATCTATGCCGGTCACATTTGCACCGCGAGAGACAAGGATGCGAGAGAGATAGCCTTCACCGCATCCTGCATCTAAGACGCTCAGACCGGAGACATCCCCAACGACCTGGAGGAACCGAGACATATTCGAGCCAGGCTCCATCCCAGCCCTCTCTTGGGCCGTCATCATTTTTGTGTATTGAGACGCAAACTCATCGTACGTATTACTGGTTGGTTGCATTGTCGCTGTCCTTTCACCAGGCAATCGCATGTTCCAAGTTCTCTCGTCGTTCTCCCGCGCTACGACTCCAATACGTAATCCCCAGGTTGGTCTGCACACGTGCATAGTCGAATGGGAAATCATCCGATGTATGAATGCGCAAGACTTCGTGGTAACAGGCAATCGCTCGTTCCAGATTCTCATCTCGCTGTCCTACAATACGACTCCAATATGCAACACCCAATCCCTTTTGTGCCTTTGCATACTGATGGGGATAACGAGCTACAGTAAAAATCTGCAAAACTCCTTCATAGAAATGGATAGCTACTTCGAGTGCTTGTGCATGATTAGTAAGAGGGTGCCGCAACCACGCATCAGCAAGCTCGCGATGTAATGTTGCCAAAAATTCGAGAGCATTGGGAGAATCTTCCTGGATTCTTGCTAGTGCCTCCTGTAAAAGTGTGACCCTTGTCTCTGCTGTCTCCTCTAGACGGTTTTGGTTAAGCAATTCAGTGAGGCGCAATTCAACAGCTTCTAACCAAGGCGGCGAATCAAGAACAAAACCGCCATGCAAATTAACATAGGCTTCACGCACGGCTTCTGTTGTTCCACCACGCCTACGTGCATCTTGCAACAATAAACGCGCTTCGCATCGCTGTTGTACCTGAGTAGGTCCTTCTAATTCTTGTGGGAATAGCGAGTGTAGGATTATCTCGCTATGTTCACTAAGCAGATCGCAATGAACTTCGAGATAGCGACGTTGCTCACGAGCGGTTGGAAGATCCAACCAGACCCGAAGCTGATGAGCACAATGAATGTCAGTATTGGAGGCTAGGGTGGGAGTGATCTCTTGCAAAATGGAGAAGTCTTCGTCGTTTTTTGGAACAGATATCTCCTGGTGGGGATATTCGTGCATAAAATACCTTTCCTCCTTGAAATTGTACAGACGTGCTCTTGATCTTTTCTCAATGACAAATTTTTATTTTATGTGTACATAGTATCATACAGATAAAAAGAGAAAAACAGAGAGTGTTTCATCAAATAGCATACACAGCGGTGTGACTAGAAAAAAGAGTCATTGAGAAGTTATAGTTAGCAAGGAAAGGAGGAACACATGAAACCGCATTCAGGACAAACCAGACGCTGGAACCTTTTTGCGCGGGAATTGGAAGACCGTTTGCGTGAGCATGGCCGAGTGTATACGCTAAACTTAAAGGGAGCCAATAACTCCCTTTGAGACAACCAGATTTGGGGGCCGGTACCAAAATTGTTGCCAATCACATATGGGGGCCAATGGCACATTTGACAATCAAAAAGGGAGCCACTTCCCGTTGTTTTCTGCTATCGTTAGGGTGAGCACCACAAGCACTTTAGCGATAGGAGAACTGGAGATGATTACCGTGGAAGAACGAGAAGCCATTCGCAGGGCCTTCTACCTCGACCGGAAAAGCAAGAGGCAGATCGCTCGCGAACAAGGGCACTCCCGCAAAACCATTGACAAGGCGGTCGAGAACCTGCCGCCTCAGCCCTACCGGCTCACCAAACCGAAAGCAGCGCCGATGTTCGGTCCCTTCCAGGCGCGAGCTGATGCACTACTTAGCGAAAATGACCACCTGCCCCGCAAGCAGCAGTACACCGCGCACAAAATCTATGAAATCCTCCAAGCGGAGGGCTACCAGGGCAGCGAGTCGCGCATCCGCTTGCACTTCACCCAGTGGAACAAAAACCACAAAGCCCCCGCTCTCTTTCTGCCGCTGGCCTTTGAACCTGGTCAGGATGCCCAGGTCGATTGGGGGGAGGCCATCGCGATCATCGCCGGAGTGCGCCAAACGGTGCAGGTGTTTGTGATGTACTTGTGTCATAGCAGACGCCGGTATGTCATGGCTTTTCCCAGCCAGAAGCAAGAGAGCTTCTTCTACGGTCACGTCTGCGCGTTTGCTCACTTGGGAGGCGTGCCCTGGCGGATCAGCTATGATAACCTCTCGACCGCCGTCCGCCTGCTGGCGGAGGGGAAAGGACGCCGAGAGCACCAGACATTCGTGTCTTTTCGCTCGTATTACTTGCTTGATAGCCATTTCTGCCAGCCCGCCGCTGAGTGGGAGAAAGGTGGTGTTGAGGCATCTGTTGGGTTTAGTCGCAGAAATTTTCTCGTGCCCATCCCAGATGTGGCCTCGTTTGAGGACCTGAATCTCCATTTGCTTAAAGCGTGTCTCAAGGATGATCAGCGCCGGGTCAGCCGACAGGCCGAGACGATTGGGCAGATGTGGGAGCACGAATGTGCGCTTCTGCGCAGGCTTCCGCCCTTTGCCTACGATTGTTGCGCGACGACGAGTACTCGGCTCAACGGGTACAGTTTGGTGACGTATGAAACCAATCGCTACTCGGTGCCGGTCAACCGGGCCAGGCGGGACGTGATTGTGAAAGCCTACCCCTTCCATCTGGAGATCTTGGATGGAACAACATTGCTGGCTCGCCACCCTCGTTGCTACGAGCGTGAGCAGGATCTGTTCGAACCTCTTCATTACCTCAGTTTGCTCGAGATGCGCCCAGGGGCCTTCGACTATGCAAGACCCCTGAAAAAATGGCAAGCAGGCTGGCCGGAGAGTTACCACCAGATGTTGCGAGTGCTGCGGCAGCGATGGCCAGAAGGGGGACGCGGGGTCCAGGAGTTCATTCGCGTCCTGCGTCTACATGAAGAGAACCCGGCCCATCTCGTGCAGCAAGCGATTGAGCAGGCGCTCTCCTACGGCTGTCCTCACTTGGATGGGGTGCTGCATTGCTTGCATCAGCTCACCTCGTCCGACCACGCTCTGCCTAGCCTGGATCTGGCCGAGCATCCACATTTGCAAGCCGTTGGCACTCAACCCATTGACTTGCGTCGGTATGAACAATTGTTACGATCATCCGGGCAAGGAGAACATCCATGAGCATGATGCAACAGCAATCCCTGTTAGAGACCTATCTCAGGCAGCTGAGGCTGCCGTCGTTTGCTCACAATTACGCAGCCTTTGCCCAAGACGCAGCACGGACCGGCCTCTCCTGCGAGCGGTACTTGTTTGCACTCAGTGAGGCGGAAATTGCTCAGCGCGACGCCAACCGGGTGGAACGTTCCATTGCCCAGGCGAAGTTCCCGGTGGTCAAAGAACTGTCCCAGTTTGACTGGAGCTGCGTGCAAGGAGTGACGAAGACGCGCGTCTTGGAACTGGCTCAGGGCAGTTATATCATTCAAGCTGAACCAATCATCATGATTGGGAATCCCGGACTGGGCAAATCGCACGTGGCGACAGGATTGGCCTTAGCCGCCTGCCGGCAGGGCAAGCGTGTCCGCTTTTACAATGTCGCAAGTTTGGTCAATGACCTGCTTTCCGCTCAGCATGAATTGAAACTCTCGCGTTTCATGGCCGGGATCTGTAAGCACGATCTCCTTGTTCTGGATGAGTTCGGTTTCATCCCTTTCAGTCGTGACGGAGCCAATCTGCTCTTCCAACTCTGCTCGGCACTCTACGAACGCAACGCCATCATCATTACCTCCAACCTCAAATTTGGCGACTGGAATGCCGTGATGGGGGAGGAACATCTTACTGCAGCTCTCCTGGACAGGCTGACTCACCGCGCGCATATCCTCGAATTTCTGGGTGAGTCGTTCCGCTTTCGCCAGCGACTTCGGCAAGAAGAGCGGCGGGGAGAGGAAGGACAAAGCGAAGCACAATGAACGGTGCAGAGAGGAGAGCCAGCACAAACGC
>JACDAE010000182.1 GCA_013695595.1 Ktedonobacteraceae bacterium
GGCCACCAGGGCACACGCAAGGTGACGCCCCTACCCATTTATCAAACCTTACGCTGGATTTCGTACACGTATACCCTTTAGTGCCTCTTTGGCTGCATACTCTCCACTATGCATTGCACCCTGAATACTGCTCGATTTTGTGTATTCACCGGCAACGTAGAGGCCTTCAATATCTGTGCGGTTATCAGGCAACCTGTCATAAATCCCTGCAGGCTGGGCAAATTGTGCAAATGGAATACGATACAGGCCCAACAATTGCCACTGTGACAGATTATGTTCAGGAAACCAACCTGCCAGTTCAGTACGGCTACGTTCGACAATCAATTCATCATCCCCCTCAGGGATGCCCGCTATCGTGACCGACAGGAGATGCTTGCGCGGCGGTGCATAGGTTGGTGCGATATTTGTGAGGAGGACCGCGTTGTTGATATAGGCGTCGGGTTCCGTATTGAGTAAAATCTTGCGGCCCGCGTAGAGACGCTCATCTCCCGCAAAGTACAAACAGATCGTACTTACGCTCTCAGTTGGTAGCGTTTTCTTGATAAACTTTTCGGCAACCGGACTGGACGTGGCAATGATAACCTGCTCGGCTTCGATTGTCTCTCCATGCGCCATCCTTACCCCATGTACCTGTTGATTATCAACAAGAAGCTCGCTGACACGCGCATTACAGCGCACCGACCCCTCAGGCAAGGCTTGCATCAATTGCTCAGGAATGCTCTGTATTCCCTCCGCCGGCAGAATAGTATTGCCCGCCGCCAGCATCTTGAACGTGAACTGGAACATGCGTGCGCTGGTAGACAATGAGCGATCCAGGAAGATGCCGCCGTAAAAAGGCCGGATAAAGTTGTCGATAAACTTCTTTGAGAAACGCTGACGGAGCAGGTACGCTTCAGTTGTTTCGTCGTGCTCCTCTGGTTGCCCCTTCCCCTTAAAGATATCGGCGGTCGAGCGTCGTCCAAGTTGCGCCACTAAACGGAGCACACGCGCTTTATCTAGCGGCGGGATGAGTGGATTGAACACGCTAGAGAACATATGCTGTGGGTCACGTAGCGGGTCTGCAATCGGATAGCGTTTCCCGTTTTTGATCAGGATCGCCCCCGGATCGAACTTGCGCTGCTTAATTTTCTCATAGTTGAGGTGCCGGGCCGCAGCCGGGTAGGCTGTAAACAGGACCTGAAAGCCGCGGTCCAGGCGATACCCATCCTCGTGATAATCTGTCCGGACCCGCCCACCGATCTGGTCTGTCGCCTCCAATACCAGCACCTGCCGTCCGGCTTCGCTCAACTCTTTTGCGCAGGTTAATCCCGCCAGTCCTGCTCCTACAATAATAATCATGTAAAGCTCCTAATACATTTCCACTTGACCTCTGCGAGTTTGAGAGAGATACTTTCCTCGCTGGAGGTGGCTAGAGCTACCACTCTTCTCGACCCGCTTGAGGGTACTGAAAGTTACCACAAAGGATTCATTATCAATCCTGTGATGAGTTTTGGATAGAGATAGGTCGACTTTTGCGGCATACGATCATCCGCCTTCGCAACGTCACAGACCTGTTGTAGAGGGGTTGCATTTAAGAATAGGACCGCCTGTGCATCCCCGTTCTGCAGCTCTGTGAGGGCCGCCTGTGAATCATGGCTATAGCGCACATGTGTCCCGGCTGTCATCGCCTGCGCATCCAGTCCCAATCCATCTTCTAAGAGCAACCTTTGCGCAACGGCAACATCTAGCACATTCCAGGCAGGAGTGTGTCCACTCTTCTCCATACGCTCCTTCCCCTGTTTGTTTAGAGTTAGCAGGAGAGTCTGTGTCTTTGTTTTGAGCACCAATGCCGTTTCCTGCTGGCCTGCTTGCAGGAGCTGACTCTGTATCTCTTCACTTGTATTCACATCTTGCAGAGTCTGTATCATGAAGCAGGTGCTGAGTTTGTCCGTCACGTTTGACAACTGAGCACCAAATGTCTCTGGTGCCCAATTCATGAGGAGACGATGGGTTGGTAGTACCAGCATGCCTGGATCGTTTACGTCGATCAATGCCATCAAGGTGAAGTTCACCGCATCTTCTGGATGAAGTCCCCGTCGCTGTTCAGACATCTCTCGTTGATAAGCGAGCGCTGTTTCATAGCGATGATGCCCATCGGCGATATAGAGTTGACGCTGCGCAAAGAAATCCTGGATAAGAGCAATCTGCTGAACATCCGTAATAGGATGTAGGAGATGCTCCTCACCGGCTTCGTCGACGATTCGTGTCTCAGGTGTATAGGTATTCAATAAACGGCGCATACGTCCCTGTGGGTCCTCATACAGGCACATAATGGGACTGAAGTTGGTCGCACACGCACGATACAGTTTTAAGCGATCTTCTTTCGCCTTTGCCAGCGTATTTTCATGTGGCAGAACGACGCGTGCGCTCCACGGCTCCAGACGCACCCGTGCCAGCAGGCTTGTGCGCGTAAAGGGGTGTCCATTGTGTGTAAATTTTTGTTGGTAAAGATAATAAGACGCCGTCTCATCCTGTTGCAGAATGCCCTGAAAACGCCACTCCGCCAGGGTGGCCGCCGCACGGGTATAGACGGTGTTGAGCGTGTTATCTCCTGCTTCCTCTTTGCCAAATTCCAGTCGAATGCTATTATAAGGGCTGCGCTCGTAATATCTCTCCTGCCCCTGTGGACTGATAACGTCGTATGGAGGCGTGATCACCTGAGCAAGGTCAACCCGCTCAGAGGCGTAGTGTAGTGCACGTAACGGTCGAACTTCTGCCATAATAAAAGAACTCCAATCACAAGAACATAAAAAAATCTGCACCCGTGCGCAGACCTGGATAGCGACACATTGAAACAAAAAAAGAAAGAACTCCGTGTCCATTGTACCACTCCCGCTCATCTCCGTCACCTTATCATAAAGCTGGAAAATTTGTTCTATTTCTTCTTGACAACACGTGGAAGCTATGGTATTCTACGCGAGTAGAACAAAGGTTCAAAACTAAATAGCTCTCTACCCCAGATTTTCCTCCTATTACCCTCTTTGCAGCGGTCGGGTTTCCCCTCTCTCCCTACCCCGACCGCTGGGGCGAATAAAGAACGCGCACTGGCGGAATTGCCACCTATATGAGTCTAAAAGTCCTATCCCTGAGCGCCTTACATTGACGCGTTTTGACACAGAGAGTAGACTTCTGGGTAAGGACAAAGCGCCGCAAAAAATATCCGTACTCGCGTACGTGTTAATAAATGGATCTGTCTAGAGAATGGGGGAATTAACACTATGTCTTTCGTTTCATACTTGAATGTGCAGCATCTCTTTTGATCCCATAGATTGAAGATGAGAGATATCGTTGTGTAGCTTGTAATTTGGGAGAGATGTCGTATGCAAACATTATCGGTAGATCGGCTTGTAGGGCAGACGCTAGGAAATTATCGTGTAGAGCGTTTGATGGGACAGGGACGCTTAAGTGCAGTGTATTTTGCCCAAAATATGCTGACCGGCTTAAACGGTGCCCTGACCCTTTTCCTGGTGCCAGAACACTTCTCACAAGATGCACATGCCCGGTTTATACAGCGTTTTCGCAAAGAGGGTGCCGCTCTTACTGCGCTGCAACATCCAAATATCCTACGCGTTCATGAGTACGGAGAGCATCAGGGGTATCCTTATCTGGTTACACCTTATATGACGAATGGTTCTCTAGCGGATATCGTTAAGCGCCAGGGGCGTTGTGATTATAATGACGTATTGGATATTCTGGAACAGGTGGTAGCCGCCCTGGAGTACGCTCACCGCAAAGGGGTTATTCATGGCACACTTAAGCCTTCCAATATCGTCTTAGGTGACGATCAAAATATGCTGGTGGCTGGCTTTGGCTTAATGCACATGCTGCAAATGCGCGGCGTTGAGCAGGACAATCGACCATACGGGCATCTGCTCAGCATCGCTGATACATTCCTGGCGGCTCCTGAGTATATTGCACCTGAAATAGTGCAGGGACAATCCATTGATAAACGCTCAGATATCTATGCTCTGGGCATCATTCTGTTTGAACTGCTCAGTGGCAAACCCCCTTTTAACGGCCCTAAACCTTTAGATGTTGCAAAGATGCACAT
>JACDAE010000273.1 GCA_013695595.1 Ktedonobacteraceae bacterium
AGCCAGGATCGACGGGGCGGGTGAATGGCGCACCTTTTTCCAGATTGTTCTGCCGCTTTCAACCCCTTCGCTGGCGACCGTCGGGCTTTTCAGTATGTTATTGTACTGGAATGACTGGTGGTTGTCATTGCTTTTTATCGATAATACCAAACTTTTTCCGCTTCAGTATCTACTTTATCGCCTGATCACTAATATCGATGCTATTGCGGCCAGTTCGCAAATGGGAGGAGTTCAACTTCCTACCGATAGCGTCCGTATGGCGATGGCGATCCTGGCAATTGGCCCGATAGTGTTCGCTTTTGCATTCATCCAACGCTATTTTATCAGCGGCATTACTCTTGGTGGTGTGAAAGGAGATTAAGCGCCCAAAAAAGGAGATGAGATTGCCTCACTGTGACAGTCGCGCACCGACGTGCGAAAAAACCGTTTCCCTGGGATTGTGCCCAGAAAGCCTTTCATCAATCCATTTTCTCAAGGAGGAATTGTCCATGCAAGATTTATCCAACGATGCTAAACAAAATACCACACGCGGTATCAATCGACGTGCCTTTGTCAAAACAGCAGCCACATTAGCCGCTGCAACTACTTTGCCTGCTAGCTTCCTTGCCGCATGTGGTTCGACAGCGCAAACCGCCACTACGGTAAGCGGACCTACAACCGTTACGTTCTCTTTTATGACCTATGCCGATATTTCTCAGGGGGTGCAGGCGGTCCAGAGCGCACTGAATGCTACCGCAGCCTTGAAAGCAAAGAACCTGTCAATCAAGCTTGATAATATCGACTCTGCGTCGTACACTCAGAAGATGACGCTACGCTTTTCTTCGGGTCAACCAATGGATGCACTCTTCACTGCATCGTGGATCAACGATTTCTATAATAATGTCGCGCAAGGAAATTTGCTTGCACTGGATGACCTGTTAACCCAATATGCGCCTAAGTTGAAGGCCAGCATGTCTTCGGCGATATTTGATGCTGCACGAATCAACGGTAAACTCTATGGTATTCCCAATCAGCAGTTGTTCCCCAAAATGTGGGGGGCACTCTTACGCAAAGACCTCGCTACCAAATATAATATCGATCTCACAAAGGTGAAAACCTACGCTGATCTGACACCAATCCTGGCTCTGCTGAAGCAGAAAGAGCCCACGATTATCCCCATTCTTTCGGATAATCAACCAACTGGCACCGGCGGCATCTATAATCCGGAGACGCATGGTGTGGACGAAGTAGCTGGCGGTCTGGGTGTGGGCGTCAAATACACGGACACCAGCTTGACCGCATATAATCACTACGATACTCCAGAGTTCCTCGCCGATGCAAAGCAGGCACATGAGTGGTTTAACGCAGGATACTATCTCAAGAATCCTCCTTCCGTGAGCGATTCACAATCTGCTTATAAGGCTGGTAAGTATGCCTTTGTTTTCGACCAGGCTCGCCCGGAAGAATATGGCAAGTTCAAAACCATTTATGGCTACGATGAAGTGCAGGCATTGCTGATGACGCCGTTCCTGGATACATCAGCTGTTGTATCCGGTCTGGTCGGTATTGCTCGCAGCAGTCAGCATCCGCAGCAGGCTATAGAGTTATTGGAGATCATCAATAGTGATCCAACAGTCTACAATCTCATCTGCCATGGTATTGCAGGCAAGGATTATACGTTGGCTGATCCCCAACTTGGCTATATTACCGTCCCATCGAATAGCCAGTACAGTCCTAGCACCGACTGGGAATTTGGCAATCAGTTTAACGGGTACTACACTGATAAGACGGAGGCGCAGGCCAACGTCTGGCAAACGTCAAAGGCGTTGAATCAGCAGGCACCTGTATCGGTTGCTATGGGCTTTGCGTTTGATCCCACCAACGTGAAAACGCAGGTGGCGCAGGTTGGAGCGGCAATTACCCAGTATACCGCACCCGTTTCTAAAGGCCTCGTTGATCCTACTACGGGTGTTTCGCAATTCCTTTCAGCTCTCAAGCAGGCAGGGATTGACGAGATCGTAAAAGAGACGCAGAAGCAATTGGATAGCTGGAAAAAGTCGAAGTAGGAGCAGCCATGGAGATGCCTACATACTCACTCCGACCGCGAGTTAAGACATCGGCGTAGGGGCGTGTGCTTGCCACGCCCTCATGCCCGCAATGCAATTCATCTGGAAATGGGCGCATGCAAGGTGATAAAGCTAGAAAGGGAGGGGACCCTACTCATGAAAACATAAGTAAAGGAGAGAGGAGTCCTGATCGTGTCTTTTCTCTGGCCCGGTCTGCTCAGCAAACTTTCTGCAAATTTTCTGACAGTAAGAGCTTCTTGATAGGAGGATTCTATGCAAACGTTCGCAAGGGTGCGATATGGAAACTTTATAGCACTTATGACCTTATCTCTGGTCATGGTGGCTACTGCCAGCACTTTCGTTATCCGCTCTGCCCACGCGGCAGGTACGACCTACTATGTCGCTACTAATGGTAATGACGCGAATGCAGGAACGTCGGCGGGTGCCCCGTTCAGGACAATCCAGAAGTGCGCATCCGTTGTAACTGCGGGTGGCACTTGCCAGATAGCAACAGGTGTCTACCATGAGACCGTCACACCTGCACACTCTGGTGTTGCTGGTGCACCTATTACCTTCACCGCTGCTTCGGGTGCAAGCGTGACTATCGATGGTACCAATAGTGTCAATGGTTGGACACTCGACAGTGGTCACATCTATAAGGCGGCAGTAACGCTCGCTGGCAACGCAGCACAGCCCTATAGTGCAACGGAATATCCATCTGACACAGACTTATGGGCCAACCAGATCTTCATAAATGGTGTAATGGCTCCTGAGGCGGCCTATCCCACACCCGGTACTGATCCCTGGAACCAGTCCTTCATTACAAGCGGCTGGGGTTCGACGCGTAGCTCAGGTGCTACTTGTGCGAAAGCTCCATGCACAACAACTATAACCGGTACGCTGACCTACGGGAGCTTCCCGGCTTTTGGTAACATGACTGGTGCAATTGCCTACTTTGCTGGTGGTTGGGTTGCCCTCTCTGCAAAAGTCACCGGAGGAACTCTCAGTAGCAGCAACCACACACTAAATATCAGTTTCCCTGAGAGCGATGCCAAGGTTGAGCCAGGTGGCGGCAATGATAAACAATTCCGCCTGGTTGGCAAGAAGGCTTTCCTCACTGCCCAGAATGAGTGGTTCTATGATGCGGGTGCACGTGAGCTTTATGTCTGGGCACCTGGTGGCGGTGTGCCAACAGGTGTGACCGCAAAGGTACATAACTATGGATTTGACCTGAATAATCGTAGCTACATTAATGTCACCAAAATCAACCTCTGGGCTACGACCATAACCACCAATGATAGCAGCCAGAACATCGTACTTAACCAGGTTAACGGGCAGTATCTGTCACATTGGCAGACCGCGCAGTACGATGCGAACTTGCCTTTCGCAGGTATCTATGATGCAAATCATCGCTTCGACAGCGGCATCTTATTGCATGGTAGGAATAACACCTTTGAGAACAGTACTCTGCAACAGTCGGCTGGCAATGGAGTGAACGTTAGAGGTTCGAATGATACCGTCACCAATGACCTGATCCATGATGTGAGCTACGGTGGCACCTACACTGCAGCGATAACCATCGAAGTAGGGAGTACTGGTCATACTATTATGAACGATACTCTGTACAATACCGGGCGCGATGCTATTAATATGGATACGAATGCTTATCCGAATGGCGGATACAAGAACATGCGTATCGCTTACAATAACATCTATGGGTACGCGAAGATAGCCTTCGATCTCGGTGGCATCTACGTTTGCTGCGATACCTCACTGGCTGGCACCCGTATCGACCATAACCGGATTCATGATCCAGCGAACACCGGCAACGGAATCCACTTCGATAATGGTACTTACGATGTGAGTGTTGACCACAACGTGATCTGGGGTTTGAAGGGTACAGGCGACATTAATCATGGTGGCAATGGGATCAACTTCGGGGGTCATACCAATGGTCGACCTGCCGGTTCCAATTTGCCTTACTTGACAGGTACCTTTGAGAATAACACAATCATCGCTGGCAAGAACGACACGATCTTCAACTACTTCGCCACGTCTTCCTACGTTGCGAACACAATTGTCAAGAACAATATCCTTGACGGTTATCATCCGAGTGGACAGGACTACGGGTACATCTCTGGCGGCAAACCCGTCGAGAAGACGAATCTCGTCACTACTCTCAGCGATACTGGAACTGGTACCAATCCCAGGTACGTCAACCCTGGGAGTGGCGACTACTCATTGCAGAATGGCTCACCAGCCATCAACGCAGGGACCATCATTCCAGGCATCACTGATGGCTACGTCGGCAGCGCACCGGATATCGGCGCATACGAGTCGGGTGTCACACACTGGTTGTCTGGATGCTTGTTCACTGGATGTGGGCGAGCTTAACAGGATTACCTGCAAATAATCCTGTTCAATTAAAACGCTTCATTGATGTTGGTATAGGGGCGTGTCCTTGTGACCGCCCCTTACCCCTACTGTTGCAGCGTCCATTCTTTTTATCTCAACGATATTGGGGTAGCCAGCACAGAGTTTATGCGCTTGCAGCTAGATTGCTCACCTGCTGCAAGAGGGCATTGCCCTGGTCGATCAACGGTTGCGCGAAGATGCTCAACGCTTTTTTTAAGATGTCCCTTTCCTGCCGTAATACCTCGTTCTCACGTTTCAGTGTTCTTATTTCTTCTTCTACTGGAATTTGATGCCCTTTTCCTGGAAAAGCTTCTTCACCGCGCGCTCCAAATTCTTTGCACCATTTACTCAATGCACTGTCAGAGATACCGAGATCTCTTGCTAGATGAGCCATTTGTACAGGCTGGTCAACACCTGCAAGAGCCGGTCGCGCTTGATCCTTTCCAACTCGGTTTTCTCGGAGCAGCCTATGCTGATGAGCAGACCGTCGCCTCCGTCCATGATAGGAAGGGATACGCACAAAAACACGAGGAGTTCGAGGTCTCAGTGTGCAAGATTGCGATCAGGCATCGAAAGCAAGTGGGGACAGATTGTCATAATTGCTCACCTGTCCCCAAGTCGCTGATAAAGGGGGGGTTGGTATATTAGCCTTTAAATCTCAATGTGCTACAGACCGTCACCATCATCCCCTTCCCGTGCAACCTCGACATAAACCTTGATGGCCTCCTTATCTTCTGTCAGGTGGTGCAGCATCTCAGCGTAGTTCTCCAGGCCGTGAATCTTTTTTTTCCTCGCTCGATGATGCCTGAGCAATCGCCCAGGCCGCGTTCACGAGGCCTATGTGGCTGAACGCCTGCGGGAAGTTGCCCAGCAGTTCGTTGGTCTCAGGATCGACCTCCTCGGCCAGCAACCCGACATCATTCACATAGGCTATTGCTTGCTCAAAGGTTGTCCTCGCTCGCTCGACCTCACCAGCCAGCGCGAGCGCATGGGCCAGCCAGAACGTGCAGAGCAGGAAGGTTCCCTCATCGCCAGCCAGCCCGTCTGCGGCACGGTAGCGATAGACCAGGCCGTGGCTATCCGTCAACCGCACGGCGATCGCGTCAATAGTCGCTCGCATACGCGGGTCAGTGCCCGGCAAGAAGCCCACGATCGGCATCATCAGTGCAGATGCGTCCAGTTCATCGGAGCCGAACGTCTGCGTAAATGCGCCTGCCTTCCCGCTCCAACCCTGTGTAAGAATGGCGTCGCGGATCTGCTCACGCGTCGTTGTCCAGGCTGCGATGTGATCGTGCGCCTGCAACGTATCGGCAAGATCGATGGCACGATCAAGCGC
>JACDAE010000305.1 GCA_013695595.1 Ktedonobacteraceae bacterium
GGATAATAATGTTTGATTACCGCTCTCTAAGCTCCCAGGTTGGGGAACAAGAATTTATCGTAGAACGGCAATTTACTGCGCCTCGCACACTGATGTTTCAGGCTTTCACTCAGCCGGAGCATATCAAGCGCTGGTGGGCACCACAACCATTCACCATTCCTGTCTGCACCATCGATCTGCGACCTGGTGGCATCTGGCACTACAGCATGCGTTCGCCAGAAGGTCAGGATCACTGGGCTCGTAGCGTATACAGCGAGATCGTCCCGCCAGAGAAACTGGTCTATACCTCAACCTTCGCCGACGAGCATGCCAACCCCACTGAGGGGATACCAGAACACCTGACCACGGTAACCTTCACGGAAGAGGCCGGCAAAACGCGTGTTACGGCTCTCATCCAATTCTCCAGTGCTACCGCAATGAAAACGGCCCTCGACATGGGTATGCAACAAGGGATGAACATGACCTGGGACTACCTGACCGAGTATGTGCAAGGCTTGCAAAAATTGTAGGGCGCTATCCCATTTAACGAGAAGGAAGTGCAATACCATGAATAATACAGTAAAGGTCACCACGGGCTTCTCAATGTCTCTGGATGGTTTTGTTGCAGGGCCCAACGAAGATTTTCAACAACTTTTTGCCTGGATGACAGGCGGTGATATCGATTATAATCTTACAATAGGCGGTGAGAAGCAAAAACTCAAAATCGCTGAAGAGAGCATCGAGAGATTCGACGACGCGATCAATACGACAGGAGCCTTAGTGGCTGGACGCAGATTGTACGAACTCACACATGGATGGGGAGGACACCATCCTATCAGCGCTCCGGTTGTTGTCGTGACCCATCGTCCACCACCAGAATGGGTCAAAGAGGAATGGCCCGTAACGTTTGTAACAGGCGGCCTTGAAAGTGCTATTGAACAAGCAAAAGCGATCGCAGGTAACAAAAAGGTCGTAGTAGCGTCCGCAACGATTGCGCAACAGTGCCTCAATGCTGGACTGCTCGATGAAATCCACATCGATCTGGTACCTTTTCTACTTGGGAATGGCGTACGCCTATTTGAACATCTCAAGGTAGCACCCATTGCCCTGGAAGACCCGCAGGTGAGCATCGGCAAAGGGGTCACCCATCTTACATACCGTATCAAAAAGGAGAGATAAAAAGAAAAGTCGTTGACAAAATCGTGGACAAGCTGAAGTTTCACGGCTAATACGAAGGCTGCATTGCGAGAAACGAGAAAAAAACACGATGTAGCCCTAGTAAATCAAAGTTTCCAGTTCTCTTACGGCACCTTCCAACTCATATGCTAATTCTGGATAGTCCTTGCGCATACGTAACGCGTCAGTAAAAGCACGATAGTACCACAATTTTCCCTCTATCCCTCCCTTTTTTTTAAGATACGTAAAGATCTGTTCTTTGTTCCTGGCGGCATGCAGCCTGAAAAGCAAACGCCTCATATTGCTGAGGACCTCACAGGATAAAACGAGCAGTGCAGCTTCGTCCACACTCGCGACCAGTTCAATACGTTTTTGCTTTTGCACTCTCCATGAATCGTCCTTCGCGTCCGAGCAGATATAGACGATCTCTGCCACATGCGCATTAAACTTCTGCTCGATTTCTTCCAGCAAAGAAATCTTTGCTCGCTCGTTTGTATCGTGTAACATTCCAGCAATCGCGGTATCCTCGTCGCCTCCAAAATGGAGGATAAGTGAGACAACTTCCAGAATGTGGGATAAAATTGGATGCCCCATTTTCTTATCATCCTGGTGATGCTCCATTGAAAAAGCAAACGCTTCAATCAGTTTCTTCGAGTAAAACAATCAGCCCTCCTTCTCTCTTCTTGTCAAAAGATGAGTATGGTATTCGTTTGAGCAAAAGAGATAGATCAATACCAGTGAACCAGATGCTCATGATATAACAACGGGGCATCTTTGCAAAACGTGTCAGATGTAGTTATACAAGCCTGATTCACTGGAAAAGAGTACTGTGAGAAGAGGGCAGACCATACTTCTAAAGAATATTATGCGTTTCCTTGCGCCTCCTGAGAAACTTCAGACCATTGCTCCCAGGTCTTGAGCCGCTGCTCATACAAGGGCCTCGCTCATCCCTTTCAGAGCCCACTTCGAGGCATGATAGAGTCCCAGGATTGGGAAGGCTGCGATCCCGCCAATCGATGAGACCTGCAAGATATGGCCGCTTTTCTGTTCGCGCATATATGGGAGAGCAGCCTGAGTTATCCAGAGCGCCCCAAAAAAATTGGTCTCCATTTGAGCACGAGCCTGCTCCTCGCTGATGTTTTCGACTGTGCCGAACAGTCCATAGCCTGCATTATTGACGACAATATCAAGTCGCCCAAATCTCTCATGAGCTTGTTTTATGGCGGCAAAGTCAGCCGCTCGATCAGTGACATCGAGCTGGAGCGGAAGCACTGCATCGCCATACGTTTCCACAAGCGTTGACAGACTTTTCGTGTCGCGTGCAGTAGCGGCGACCTTGTCGCCACGTTTGAGCGCAGCCTCGGCCCATTCACGACCAAAGCCACGAGAAGAGCCGGTAATAAACCATACTTTTTGTACCATAACGTGATTGTCCTTTTGAACTTTTCTAAGAGTCATTTTCTTCACACTATTTCAGTTTACACATTAGAATGCACTCTCAGTCATGGGCCACAAAACCTTTTTTCATGTCAGAGGTCTACAACGGCGAAAGTGAATCCTAGAGCGGCACATGCAAGTCCAGAGGGCTGGAAGGCTGAAACTCGCCAGCATAGGCCCGCTGGTGGAGTTCAGTAAACGAGGCACCAGTTTGACGCGCTGCCACCATCTGCGCAGGATCGACGGGCATCCCAATCGGGTTAGCGGCAAATTGTGGCGAGGTCCGCATCCACTCGCTAGACACCTGCCAATCCCCAAAATTGTCGGATTGCAACTCGACGCTATTGTCATCGGGATCTTCGTAGTAGAACGACATGGTCATGCCATGATCGAGGCTGGCATGTGGCTCGATGCCCAGGACCTTCAAACGCGCGTAGGTGTCGAGCAGAGATCCCATGGTTGCATACTCGAAGGCGCAATGGTGCATGCCTGTATGTTTCTGCTTATCAGAGTCCTCACTTAAGTGTGGTGACGTAAGTAACGCGATACGATGGTTGGCTCCATCGTTGGTGAGCCATGCACCACCAGGAAACTGAAACGTTGACTTCATATCCAGTACGATACTATACCACTCAATCATCTCTTGAAGGCGCGTCGTCTTCAGATTGATATGGTGCAAGGTAGGTGGAACGCTGATAGTATCCTGTGACATACCATTTCTCCTGTGTATTACTGAGATAAGGGACATCTCCTCTATGAGACGGGCTTCTACATTGGGACAAACTCACCTCTTTCGCATGTCATTTCCTC
The DNA here is from genome assembly GCA_013695595.1 of Ktedonobacteraceae bacterium. Taxonomy (GTDB): domain Bacteria; phylum Chloroflexota; class Ktedonobacteria; order Ktedonobacterales; family Ktedonobacteraceae; genus JACDAE01. The sequence goes on from JACDAE010000305.1 coordinate 3,403, forward strand.
GTCTAACCAGGTAGAACAGATGTAAATATTGTACATTATGAAGGGAAAAATGCTTTTTGGGGGCAGGAAAGTGCAACAAATAGACCGATAGAGACGTAATACTTGAAGTGCATCGCTTTCTACTACATCAAATCGCTATCATAAAAGGAGCAAGAGGCGCATGACTTCATCTTTGAGTTACCTCATTGGACAGGAATTGACATGGGTTCCCACCGCTGCATTTAAAGCTCGTTATGATCTCATCACACAGGATAATAGGCCGCTTGCGACATTAGATATGAGCAATTGGACCTCTAAAGCAAATGCTTATGTACCAGAGGGGACGCTCTTTATGCATAAAGAGTCCTGGTCTGGTCTCAAAATAGCCATCTCTCTAGGTGAACAGGGTCCGCTTATTGCTAACTACCAGCGCAAATGGACAGGAACAAGCGGCCTGCTTCTTTTCCCTGATGGTCGCGATTTCAAATGGGGCAAGGTCAACTTTTGGGGTACGCAGAAAGCCTGGACCGACCCTACGAATACAACCATCTACATGCAATTCTCTAAGAGGGGCTTCTCGCGTAAATCGACGGTATTGATTAATCCAGGAGCAGAAGCGATACCTGAGCTTTCCTTGCTACTTGTCCTCGGCCTCTATAACATTATTGTCGAGGAGCGTGATGCGGCGGCGGCAAGTACGGCTGCCACTGTATAGTAAACAATTTGTCGAGTACAATCCACATCGCGATCACCTCGGCATGACCGCGATGGTGGCAGCCAAATTTTATAGAGAACTGCTTGCTCTTTTACTGGTATAGCTAGCTTCTTAACACCCATATCCTCTTTATATATTCAAGCCATGCACCTCAACCAGCAAGCGAACTCATTTCTTGCCTGGGTATGCACCACTACGACCAATCCCCAGAATGGAACCAGAGCTGCCAATACTGAGAATACTTCCGACACTACCGATACTCAAGATACTGCCGGTACTGCCAATACTGAGAATACTACCAGCACTACCAATGCTGAGGATACTTCCGGCACTGAAAAGGCTCACCAGGCAAAAGATACTTCCAATACTCCATATACTTTCATATGACCGCTGTAGTTTCATAGAACACTCCTATTTATTATCATGCGAGATATATCCACACTTCACAAGAGCACATGCCCTCTTCACTATTATGACACAAGGACTTGTTCCCAAACACAGACGATATCCAATAAACCTGTATCTTTTTGCTCATCCTTAACGTAAAATTTATATGAGATGAATTGTAGATATACAAAACTTGATAGCAGCATACTCACACAAAAAGAAGGGTCTTTATTATGCAAAGACGCGTTGGTAATGTGCGCTGGGGCATCGCTGTGCTCCTTGGCCTCGGGGTTATCATCAACTATTTTGATCGCACGAACATTGCGGTCGCCGGCGTATCTTTATCAAAAGAATACCATCTCTCAAGCGTACAATTTGGATTTATTGCTTCCGCTTATCTCTGGACGTACGCTCTCATCCAGGTACCAGTGGGCGCACTTCTGGATAGAATAGGCGTCAAATGGATGACGCGCATGGGCACGATTCTCTGGTCGCTCGCAACATTTATGACCGCTATTGTCAGTGGATATGGCCTGATCATTCTCTCGCGCCTTATCTTAGGTATCGCTGAGGCTCCTGTATTTCCGGCAGCAGCGAAGGCAACCGGCTATTGGTTTCCTATGAAGGAACGCGGCCTCGCCACTTCAGCCTTTGATGCCTCAGCAAAGTTTTCAAATGTGATCGGCGTCCCTCTGGTGGCATTGATTGTTTCACTCTACGGCTGGCGTGGAGCGTTCTGGGCGACAGGCATCCTCAGCGTCCTCT
>JACDAE010000013.1 GCA_013695595.1 Ktedonobacteraceae bacterium
GCTTTTTGTTGAGCAATAAGAAAAGTATGGAGGAAATTACCGGTACAAGCAGTAATTACAATATTGATATATTGTATACCCACAAATAGAATACAAAAGAGCGAAGTGGATGCTGTCTATTCGGGTCGATATTGAAACACCGAAAATTTAGAGGCACAATTGCTATATTTGGTATATAAAAAAGAAGAAAATCTAAGATGCTTTCTTACTGAATAGTTCCTGTATTCTCTTATTATACTATATACTATCATAGCAATATTTGATATATAAAGTTAAATGTGCTATATTAACGATGTGGAATGATGATGGGTTTCACTGGACGGGAAGGTTATATGTTAATTTCTCCTCTTCATAGCATCGCCGATGATGTATTTCTGAATGGCATTTTTGCCAAACCATGGATGGTCATTTATGCGTGCTATATTGAAGAGAGAGACCTGTGGCAAATCAATATCATCTGAGCCTTCTACAAGAAGGAAGTGCTTCCTGGAATCAATGGCGGGGGCAATCCCCTGAGATACACCCTGATCTCACGGGGGTCAGACTAAGTGGCATCGATCTCAGAGGTGCCAATTTAAGTGAGGCGAATCTGACGCAAGCTGTTCTTAACAATGCTGACCTGCAGGGTGCTCTTTTCTGGCGTGCCATACTGAGTGAGTGTAATCTTCATAGTGCGGATCTGCGCCATGCCTATTTTTATCAGGCCGATCTGCGCCATGCAAACTTAAGTGAAAGCAACCTCGATCAGGCCAATTTCAGAGAAGCTCTTCTAAATGGAACCACCCTCGCCAATATTGATTTAAGTTCTGTAAAAGGGCTGGAAACTGTGCGCCACGAGGGGCGTTCTTACCTCGATATCCACACCTTGTATCGCTCTCAGGGTCAGGTTCCCGAAGCGTTTTTGCGAGGCATCGGTGCCCCTGAACACTTTATTATTTATACCAGTATCATGCCTCAGGCACCTATTCAATATCTTTCATGTTTTATCAGCTCCTCCCAGAGTGATTCTGCTTTTGTGTCCCGCCTATACGCTGACCTCCAGCAGCAGGGCATACGGTGTTGGTCTGTCTTTCACGATCTCAATAATGATCATGACGATATCAAAAAGATCAAAGAAACTATTAAGATGCACGATACCTGGCTGCTTATACTTTCAGAATCCACCCTTATCAGCGAATGGGTGAAACAAGAAATATATTTAACAATGAATATGGAGCAGCAGCAAAAGCGTACAATCCTTTTCCCTCTCTGCTTGCACCAGGATTTTTTAGATCTTACTCCTAATAGTACGATGCTGCTATTACAAAATCGACAGATGCGCAACTTCATAGGTTGGCAAGATGAGACAATCTACCAGCAAACCTTTGCTGCATTATTACAAGACCTTGAAAAGGCAGGCTAATTTACTCTTTATACAAAAGCTCGCTTACAAAGCGTACAATATGCTGATGGACCTGCTCCGGCGTGAGTGACGCATCGATCACTTTGATGCGTGCGGGATATTTGTGAGCAAGCTCCATAAAGGCAGTCCTTAAGCTGAGCTGAAATTGCTCTGATTCTGTATCAAAACGACTCTGGTGCTCCCGCTGGCTGCCTGGATTTCTAGTTATATCTGTACGTATCCCCACATTTGCCGGATCAAGATCAAGCAGCAAGGTGAGATCGGGCTGATAATCCTGTGTGGCAATTAGCGAAAGGCGTTCTACCAGGGCTTCGCCCACGCCACGTGCAGCTCCCTGATATGCGATACTGGAATCAAAGCACCGATCGGTAATCACATGTGTTCCCTGAGCCAGCAAGGGCAAAATCAAGGTTGCAAAGTGCTGCGCACGATCCGCCTGAAAGAGAAATGCCTCCGCGAGTGGTGTCAGTGTAATGTCGGAGCGGTTAAACAGGAGATTACGAATCTCGATGCCGAGCGATGTTCCCCCCGGTTCACGCGTGCGCTTGTATGGAAGCGATTGCTCCTTAAACCAGCGTACGAGTAGATCGATCTGCGTTGTTTTACCTGCACCGTCAAGGCCTTCAAATGATATAAGATAGCCCCTACTCACTACTTTCCCTTATCTGAGCGATAGACTTCATAGTCCCAATCAAATTGTGGTTTGGGTAACATGTCGTCCGGCGTCCATTGTTTATCGAGCTTCCCGTACTTGCCGCGATACTCTTTAAGTGTTTCCCCAACATACTCGAATGTGAGCTGGCAGATACGAAAACCGACCGGGATCAGGATCGTTGTTTGTGTATGGTTGCTGATCTCCATCGTCCAACGACTGATATAGCCCACATCGCCGACCCCGGCGCAACGGCAGACGGAGAGTCCTGAACGGGCGACGGTGCTGCGCGAATACATCTTGGCAAGGTAGCCGTTATGACCACCGATAATCTCCTGTGTATGGGCCAGAATAGTGGTGCCGGGGCGGATCGCTATCTGGCCATCATGTGCCTGACGTGCTTCCCCCCAATAAGAACGAATCTCCGTGGGGATATCCAGGTGCATCACTTCAATATTCGCATTCCCCTGAAAGTACCACTCCCCTAAACGGCAATCATATGAATTTGTGCCAAGGTGGCGCTGGTCAAATGGTTCGATGATGATATTATGCTGTTCCAGTTCTTCCAGGATGCGTTTGTCGGACAATAACATGCTTGTATGATCTCCAATATGTGTCAATAATGGCAGGTAAAAATACCAACGAGACTGAATAGCTATCCGTTATTATATCTGATTGACACAATATGCGTAGGCACCTTGTTGGTGATGTTCTCACCCAACATCGGGATGATCTTCTTCTACGCTTATGCTTAAAGCGAATGAAAGACTGCGCACTGCGTCCACCTCGTTCCATATGTGCTGCATGAGGTGCTCGGCTTCGGTGCTATCAGCGAGGGCATGTTGGAAAGGGAAGAAGGCGCGATCATCGCTGTGACGATGGAGCCAGCGGCTGATGATGTTGATCTGGTCCACTTCTGCCTTGCCAACGATACTGGGGGGCGCTCCCAATTGTGCAGCATGCTCCAACAATCCATGCATACAACTACGCATCGCCCCATGCTCATGAGGGGTACATTCCTGCTGTACTAAGCGACCGTGGCGGATGAAGAAGATTTCGTTGTGCCCCTCTTTCGCAGAAGGGTAGACAATAAACAGGTTATTCGCTTCAACGGCACCTGTAATCAACCGTTGCCCGATTAAGAGTTCGTCGACGCTGCGTAGAGCATCACGCAGCCAGGCTGCACGCTCAAAATTTAATTGTTGGGAGGCCTCCAACATCTGACGGCGCAGGCGATCAACCAGATCCTCGCGCTCTCCACCCAGAAAAGCGCAGACCTCTTCTATAACCTTATGATATTCCAGTGAGTCGGCTTCGTTGCTGCCACGGCAGGGGCCGGAGCAACGATTAAGGTGCAGACGTAGACATGGTTCGGATGGCTTCGCCTGCGGTGGGAGGCTGCGCGTACAGGTTCGCAGTGGGAAGATTTTTTGCATCAGTTCAATTGTGAGATCAACCAGGCGGCGGCTACGAAATGGCCCGAAGTAACGTGCCCCATCCGCGGCCACCTCGCGTGCAGCATACACACGAGGGAATGCGTGCAGGATATCTATTTTGATAAATGGGTATAGTTCGTAATTGCGTAGTTGCACGTTATAGGGCGGCTGCAATTCTTTGATTAAGCGGGACTCATGCAGCAACGCCTCCAGTTCGGAACCCAGCACAATCGTCTCGATCTCTTTTACGTTCTGCAAAAGGCCATCCATCTTGCGCGTATACCCAAGCGGCTGGCTGTAGTACGAAGAGAGGCGATCTTTGAGGCATTTAGCTTTGCCGACATAAATAACCTGCTGGTTGGCGTCTTTCATCAGGTAGACGCCGGGTTGCGTAGGAAATTCGCGCTTACGAACTGGATCAAGAAAGAGGCTGCCATTCGGACGGGAAGCTGGCAGCGTAACGGGTGCCAGCTTTCCATCGGTGCCCCACAATTTCTCTTGCTCGGACTTCGAGACCTGTGTGATATCACCACTCCATGTCACCGGTAATTGGGTACGCAGGCGCAGGTGACCCAGCGTCTGGATGCCTTGCTGCTCTGCCCGTTCGAGGATGCGCAAAAAAACGGCGGCAGTTGTCTCGACATCGCCCAGGGCACGATGGCGATTGTTAGGGCGAATTTTCAGATGTTCAGCAACCATGTCGAGTTTGAAGCGCTTCAGTCCGGGCAGAAAGCGACGCGCCAGGAGAATAGTATCAAGCCCCTCTAGCGGGCAATTTTCCCGTAGTAAACGTGCCTCGTAGGTTAAGAAGTTCAGATCAAAGGCAAGATTATGTCCAACCAGTGTTGCATCATCGATAAACTGGAAAAAATCGGGCAGGATCTCTTTGGCCTTTGGTGCGTACTCGACCATCTCTTGCGTAATGCCAGTAAATTTCACAATAAATGGTGGTAGATAGCGACCAGGATTGATGACGCTCTGGAATGTGTCAATGATTTTGCCGCCACGCAGTCGCATTGCCGCCACCTCAATGACGCGATCGGGGCCGGGGCGCAATCCCGTTGTTTCCGTATCCACAACCACGAAGTCGACCTCATTGAGAAGTTGTTGGGTCGTACGCCAGGATGTCAGTGACCAGAGCAAAGAGCTGCCAATGCCTGTTGTGCCGCTTGACTCAAACAGAGATGAACTGCGCAGGGCTTTACGCAGGTGGACGGTCCATAGGGATGTATTGCCGGAGGCACCAAAAAGGTGCTGGATCAGTATCTCTTCTGATGCAGGTTGTCCCAACGTCTCCAGGAGTTCGTGGGCACGACGTAACAGGGTTCCACGTTGTGGTGGTGCTTCGGGTTTCTCTTGCCCCATAACCAGACTCTCCCCCAATGAGAAAAAGGATTAGATCATATGTACGAGGATATCATGTAAGATATGGTTTGGCAAGTAGAGATTATGCGGAAAAATAGGAAACAAGTTAGAAATTTGTTGCTCGTTGCGTCTATATATTACAGGATAAGGTATAATAGGGGTGAAAAATTTTTAACGAGGGAATTCCAATGGCTTTCTGTGGTCAATGTGGCCTGCTTCTCAATCCTAATACAACAAAATGTCCACGTTGCGGTACCGTACCGGAAATTGATGCAGCCATGCCAGGAACGCCTGCGGACAATAATGGTGCAACGATCATCACACATACCAATAGTTCGCAGCCTGGTTCTTCTATACCTTATACGCCGTCACCACCTTCTGATACTGCAAAGGCTGGTTATTATACCGCACCAGGAGGTAGTACATCACAGAGTGTCAATAACTATTCCATGCCGGGAACGTTCCAGCCGAATGGAACGCAGAGTGGCAGCAACTATATGGTGCCAGGCGCACCACCATATCAGGGCCAGGCACCAGGAATGTATCAACCAGGAGTTTTCCCTGGGACCGACCCCAGCTATCAATTTCAAGCTCCAACGCCGCCACGAAAAAAGCGCAGGTGGCCGATAGTGCTTGTCATTGTCCTTATTGTAGCCCTTGTAGCCGTGACGGTTATGTTTTTTGCTGTGGGGTCGAATGCTGGCATATTTACGCCAACACCGCAGGCGACACCGACAACGCCGCCTGTGGCGACGACGGGACCAACTGGACCGACGGCAACGCCATTGCCAACTCAACAGGCCCAGGCGGTCATTACGCAATATTATGAAGATATCAATGCGCATAAGTATCAGAATGCGTACTACTTATGGGTAAATAATCCAGATAACTATGATCACTATGTGCAGGGG
>JACDAE010000356.1 GCA_013695595.1 Ktedonobacteraceae bacterium
ATCTTGGGGCCACCAATCAATGAATTGCGGACGCGATCAATCGGGTCCCTACATTATTTGCAATGTTTTTATGCAATTGATGTGTGGTGCTATCGTTTCTTCCCAAAAAGTTGGACTATGCTGTAAAGTTATTGTCACGAACCCAGTTTATTGCTGTCTGTGAACGATATACTTATCGAATAGGTTTAACTCATTAAGAGATGGCCGCTCGAAGATTGACCAGTACTTAGCTAGCTGTTTCCTTGTAATAGGTACAGCACCGACTGCATTACTTGCGTTGCGCGTTTCTAAACGCCGCCACAATTCATCGAATGAAAGATCAAAGTAATGCATTTCGGTCTGCGCACCTAATTCAGCAGCGTCTTTTCGTTTCTCATCTCTTTCTGACCGTATCCATAATCCATCTTCTAAAATGACATCCTGACCATGGCTAAGTAGCTCTTTACAGAGTCTGTATAAGCGGTTTTGGAGGTTATCTCTTATCGTTTCATCGAACAAATCTATAGCAAGATCCGCCAACCAATCATCCGTACATAGACGGATGGCTCTCGACTCTTTTTCGATTCGTTTTGCTGTCGTCGTCTTGCCGGAGCCTGGCAAGCCACAGAAAAGTACAAGAGTTGGGCGAAGAGGCTTATCATACTGAGATTGCATAATTGTACTCCGATATTTAAGTTGTGGGCACTTAGAACTGTAATATACTATGAGTACAGGCATAGTGATCGTAGCTGCTCCACCGATTATGCGTGGCTCGTTCTGCTTGAAACGCCATTGTTTCAAGTTCAAAACGATGAGGGGAACATAGATGGATATATATAAAGCTAGAATTGTTACTTGCTTACTTTGCAGCACCGGCCAGGGGAGCATTCTGACTTGCCTGTGTTACGGAAAACTGCTGCATACCACCTGCATTAAACCATTCCGCTGCCAATTTGATACCGTCGCGCAGGTCTACTTTTGGCTCGAAACCGAGCTCCTGACGTGCTTTCTCAACGCTATGTTTATTGTCAGAACCAAACATAAGTGCACCGAGCTGAGTAACAACCGGTTTAGTGCGTGTGACGCGAGCAACAACTCTCTCCGCAACAATGCTTCCATAATAGATGGGCAGGTAAGGAAGATGGAGCGTAGGTCGTGTGCCGCCCACAGCGTCAGCAATTTCGTTGAACATCTCCGATTGTGTCAGGGGACGGTCGTTGGTGATGTTGTAAGCGTTACCAGGGGCGTTTTTATGGTAAGCACCTAGCAAGAAGCCCTGCACAACGTCGGTCACGTAGCAGAACGGGAGCGCGTTATCGCCCTTGCCAACGATGAGGCCTTTGCCATCTTTTACTTTTTGAGCCATGCGGCCAAAGTGTAGGCGGTCACCAGGGCCAAAGAAGGTGCCTGGGCGCAGAATGACGGTCTCTACATCGCTGTTGAGCATTAGACGGCGCATCAAGCGATCACCCTCTGCTTTGGTCAGGCTATAGGGATCGGGATCGGGTCGCAGGGGATCATTCTCCGTCATGAAACGGCCATGGCCCAGACCGTAGATGGTATGGGAACTTGTGTGAACAAAACGACGTACTTTGGCTGCCTGAGCCGCTTTATAGAGATTTTCTGATCCATTAACATTGACCAGACGATAGTCCGCTATTGGACGCCACACGCCCATCATACCGGCAAGATGAAAAATAAGATCAACATCTTTGACAGCGGGTGCCAGAGTACTCGCGTCTGTAATATCGCCGCGTACGATCTCTACACCCTGTGCCTGTAATTTATCTGCATTTTCAATTGGTAGAACGAGGGCACGAATACTTTCACCACGATCTTGTAGCTCTCGAATCAAGTGTCCACCAAGCAAGCCCGTAGCCCCTGTAATCAATACTTTCACTATATTACCTCCAGATTTCAATACGTTCAATGAATAAAACATTGTACAGTATACATTAAAAATTAAGTCAGCCATATTGTACAACGAATGAAGAATACACTCCGGTATTCCACAACCTGAAGTACTAGTCGTTCTCCATCTCTCCATGGGCATCGTAAATACCAGCCTTCCAAAGCAGAGATTCAAGACATATTGATGATATAATAAGTGCTAAGACAAGATGCATGTCTGATGTAGACTACGTTCGTAGAAACTACTTCCAGTATACCAACGTGCTATTGATATGGGTTATCAAATTTTTCTATATCAATACCAACGTAAAAAATGCGAAGAAAGTATAGGGAACTATAGAGATGACGCAAAACCCGCTATCACAGACAATACCTTCTGAGGACGCCACACGCAAACAGGATGATCTCAGAGCGCTTCAGAAGGGCACGCCTGATACCGATAAGACCGTTCAGGAGAGTATCAGGCCACAATACCCTGACTGGCCAACCTCAAAACCTGGTCCCCATTCAATGCCACCTCCTTCGGGAATGAGATCAATGAGTGCCATGCGCTCCGAACAGATGAAAGAGCTAGGGTATAATCAGGAAACAGGTGAACCTGGTGTACAAAGTCCATCGCGCTCCCTGCCGGATGCCTCAATGGAAGGTCGTACCAGTTTTGATCAGCTAGAGACGGCCCAGGAGAGCTTGAAGAAGCGCAAAGAGCGTCTATAATAACGTAGAATATTTATCCCTCACTCCCATTTATCCCGCCATCATTTTAAATTATAGGCCCGTGATGTTTTTGCAGATCTCACGGGCTTACTCTATACTCATACCCCATCAATTCATAGCTCAACAGCACGGAAAATAACCCTTTACATGCAAAAAAAAGAACCAAAAGCACTATGCCAAAAATTGGTCATATTCTCATATTTAAATAGCCTTTTTGTACTATCCTTCAGAATGTATCATAGTAATTCAAAGTGTACCATGGTATCATGCGTCTGTTCCCAATTTACATAGTTGTCAGACACTATACCAATGTGCTATTTGCGAACGGTGTAGGGTCTTGCATATTTATGTGAACGAGAAACAACAGTTTGCAGGGGTCTGCAAGTTGTCTATTCGAAAGAGGATACGTTGCAAACACATCTATATGTCTGGAGGTTCTGTCAGGAGCATAAGCTCTTACGCCTTACAATGAAGATAAGCCTGGTAATGGTTCTAGGGCTATTTGCTCTTGTCTCGATGTTGGGGGGTTATACGAGTGGAGCTTCTGCTCATGCTGCGAGTGTGCGTTGTGCAAAGGGTGATCGTGTGTATACTGTGGGACGAGGCGATACGCTGGGTAAAATAGCGTCTCGTTACCATGTAAGTTGGTCGGCACTTGCGGCATATAATCATCTCACCAGGCCAAATTTGATTTATCACGGTCAGGTTATCTGTATTCGTGGTGGAAGTCCGGCTTCTCACAAGGTCAGCACGCATACTGTCGCTGTCCGTACAAGCCTGCTTGTTGCCAGGAGTTCTGCGCCGCCGGTTGGTTATAGTAACACCTATCCTTATCCTGCCTGTACGTGGTGGGCTGATCAACGTTATTACCAGATCCACAGGTATTTTGTGCCGTGGCATACGAATGCGATGGCATGGCAGTGGACTGCACGTGCACATCAGTATCACTGGTCCGTTTCAACGCGACCAGGTGTCGGTGCGATTGTTGATATGCAACCCTGGGTCCAGGGGGCCTATGGAGGTGGACATGTTGCTGTGGTAGAGCGCGTTCTCCGTGGGGGAACCGTTATTGCCAGTTCAATGAGTTGGGGAGCCAATCCCTATGTAGTGGTCTACATGCAGGTTCGGCCCGGCCCTGGTATTACGTTCATTAATCGCTAACATCACTTCCTCATCGTGAGGAACGTTGTAATTCGTTTAAGAACAGACCCCATGCACGATAACACGCAAGGCTGTACATCTTTAAGAAGGTGTGCAGCCTTGCGTGTTATCGTGATAGTGTGAGGCCTCAAATAGCCTGCCAGACATGGATGGTGCCATCTTGACAGGCTGATGCAATACGTGTGCTGTCAGGCGACCATGTCACTGCGGCAACCTTGTTCTTGTGACCCTCATATTTGAAGATACGCTGTCCAGTCACGGCCTCCCAGATATGAACAGTGGTATCGTTACTGGCACTCGCAACATATCTGCCATTGGGCGACACAGCGAGATCACGTATATCCGCGTCATGGCCGTTATATGTATACAGAGGATTTCCTGTTGTGATATCCCATGCCACCGCTTCCCTGGGGTAAGCACAGATCAGTCTTTTTCCATCAGGGGTCCAACAGACGGAATAGAATGCATAGCTAGATGTGTGTCTATAGGTGTGTAGGTGCTGTTTTGTATGCATATCATAGATGCGAACTTTCCCATGCAAACCGCAAGCAAGGCGTTTGCTGTCTGGAGACCAGGAGACTCCTCCAACGGGAGAGGTATCTGTCCAACCGGAGCTAACATTAAACTTTGCAATTTGCCAACCATTTGAGGGAAGCCACACGTGGAGGGATTGATCTTTCAGGCTTCCAATATTTGTGGAAGCGATAAATTGCCCATTAGGGGACCATGCCATGTCTGCGATGACAGGAAAGAGAGAGGAGTGTCCTTCATTGGTCGCCATTTTCTGATCATTGCGCGGTTTCCAGACCTGCGGTGCCATTTTGCCTGCGAATGCAAGCATCTTACTGTTAGGAGACCAGACAATACTCCAGATTTCGGAAAACAGGATCCCTGAAAGCGTTATCCCTTTCTGACCACGGTACGTATGTAGCGTGTTTCCTGTGTTTGCATCCCATACACGCACAGTACTGTCGCCACCGCCTGAGGCAATGCATTTCCCATCGGGGGACCAGGCAACATCAATGACGTATGTGCTATGCCCATGATAAATGAAATGAAGGGTTCCAGGAGCCGATGCTGGCTTTTGCGCTGGAGCTTCTTTAGAAGATTTAGTAGTTATCGGAGCTTCTTCAGAAGATTTAGTGGTTGTCTGTGGCTCGTTGTGCCAGGGCAGTTCTTCAATAGCCTGCTGGATGGCTTCAACGATTTCTACGTATACCTTCTCTCGCTCTCGATTTATATACTGACTGACTGCCTTAATTTGCCCTTGTTGGGATGATGGTAAGCGCAACAGATAGGCACAGGGAAGATCTTCCCATAATGTTGGCCGAAATAAGACAGGTATCACACGAGCTTCTCCATCGTTATGTCTTGCAAGTGCCTGCTGCATCTGAACCCCATAGCAATAATCTGAGGCGATAAAGTTTTGACTGATAAAGAGCACTATGATATCAGCCTGATTGAGGTGCTCATCGTCAACTTTTTGTGGGCTATAGCCCCCATGTATTTTGTACTCGTGCCAATTATCAATCGTCTCATTTCTCTGCAAAGCAGTCAGATGTTTATTTATCTCATCACGAAATGCTTGATCTTCATGAGCAAAAACGAGAAAAATGCGTGCGGGCCTTGAACCAGATTCAGAAGACATTTTTTCGCAGTTCCATTCACTAAGAGTATCGTTATAATGCTATTCCACACCAATATATACACATCAATCTTATAATAGAACGCTTATCTGCGTATGTCAATGAGATACATTGTAGTATCAGAGATATTGAAATTTCATTCTTTCTTGTATTTGCGGTGCTTGCCTCATTACACCCTAGACCTCGCTTTTTTGAATTGTTGTTTCGAAAACTCAGGGAAACTCATGGCTTACCCCTTTTCAGTCCGTAAGTG
>JACDAE010000370.1 GCA_013695595.1 Ktedonobacteraceae bacterium
GCTCTAAATTGGGTCGCTACGCTTTTATGATGTAGTCAGATGCGTTTCGCGCCGGTTTTGAACAAAATAGACCCGTCGCGTCCGCAATTTGCCGACTCGCATTGCCTTAAGAGAGTATGCAAAGGCGCTGTTTAATTATAGCGTTATCTTATCGCTCGTGTTTGACGGTCTGAACTTCTTGCCATCATTGATAAACACCGAAACCTGATCCTGTCCCGACAAATGAATGTGCACGAGCATATCAAGCTTGCCATCTCCATTAGCATCTCGAAATTCGAGCGTCACCGGAGCCTGGTCGCTATTTGAGCCAGCGATAAAAACGGGTGTGACATAGTTAATTGCCTTCTGTGGATTGCCTCCCATGAACTCAACGACAATAATCTGACTGTGCAAGTTCAAGGCTATAAAATGGCTAGGGGTTTTTAGGCTATCGTCATGTCCAACTGCCTTATCAATTTGAAAGGTACGCGGATTGCCGTATTGCAGATCGTCAAGCCGTTGATGTCCCCATGCCAGTGCTGCTGAACCAACCATCCAGAGAATCACCAGAATCACCATCGTTACACCCACAGGCAAGAGCCAGTGAACGTTAAAATGGAAATGCTCTTCTGACGATTTTTTCTTGGCTGGAGGTGTTGGACGAGGGGCAGGACGCATAGGTACATTCTTCGTTTGTACCTGCACTTGCTGACGGCGCGGTGGAATAGCAGATGTTGGTTGATGGGAGCCTGTTGTGCGATTTCTTATGTCAGATGGAATATCGAGACGAATTGCACTTGTATTACGACGAGGTGGATCTCCATCATCGCCGAGAAAACCATCTGTCTTCATTGCTTGCCCCACGTCTTCACTAGTATTGCGAGGGATAAGAATCGGTTTTCCACCCTCGATGTTTTTACTAATCGGCCTATTTTGTCTAGACAGATCACCGCCTGAGCCCATTGGCTCTCCCTTCTGTCGCTGCACTATGCACTTTCATGCACAGGTTAAGTTTTATTCCAGTTCCGCATAAAACTACATCGAAAATTATCATACTACTTGCCGGCCGCCAGTGTCAATTAAAAACGTATCAATATTTACGATTTTGTATCATACTGTGTCATTCTTGACTTTCCATAATTACCCCAGGTATACTCCGACTGTAGCAAGCAAAGGGTTAACACTCTCAAAGCTGTGACCACTTCCTACGGTCGGTACGCTTCATTTCCTCTCTACCTTTCTTCCTGTCGTGCGTTTTTACACCCCTCCGGGGCGCGTTCCTTTGCGCCTTGTATACCCCCCTCTCCTCCTTGTCTTAGAGGCTTCCTCTGCGTGCCTGCACCCATACCCGTTCTTCTGTTCGGGCCTTGCAGACACGCAGAGGAAGCCTCTCCCCACATTCGTTCCTCTTTTTTTACTCTGTATTATGAAAACAGAATAGCCATCACATTTATGGGCCGGGAGCGCAAACACATGGTGACCTCAGATCAACTATTACAACTTCTCACTCGCCTCCAGAATAATGGAGATATACTTTATACACGTAACATGTTGCTGCAATATATATGTAAACATAGTAAAGCACGACTTGTGGCCTTATTCGTGCTGGATCGCGAGCAGCAGGCGTTACTCCCTCTTGCATATGCCGGAAAATTGCCTGATAGGCAACCATCTATTTCAGCCATGGCTACTGCACCTGCTGGAAAGCAGAGAGCGACACAAATGATTCCGTTGGATGGAATTTTTGCTACCACACTGTCACATCAAGGTCTCTTATATCTGCCAGAAGTAGAGCAAGATGTACGTATACTCGCACAGGAATTAAACTGGATCTATCCCCAGGGAAGTGTACTTCTAAATAAGCTGCAAAGAGGAGATTACAACCAGGGGGAACAGGGAATATTGGTCCTCAGCTTCAGCGCAGAAAATAAACAGAAGCAATCTCCAGAAAGGATGCCGTCAACCGTAAACGAGGGCGACCTTCTCATATGCAGCCATCTGCTCTCAAACGCACTAACAAAGGAGCCTCAAGGACAATCGAATGCTGCAACCACGCTTCGAATACCACGTGCGCGTCGGGTACCAAGACATAAAGAGGTAGATAGCGGGAAAATAGAGGTACTTCAAAACCCACAGGTAGAAGAACTGGGAACATTGCCCGAACTGATGTACAGCCTTAGCACGCTTGCCGACCTTTATGAAGCTGGTCTGACGCTTGGCGAGAATATAGAAGCCCATGAACTGTATCAGCATATCCTATCTTCCCTGGCGCGTGTCATTCACACTCCCTGTGCCTGCCTCCTACTTTATCATCCCTCCTTGCGTCGGATGCTGCCCGCCGCGCGCATAGGTGACGACCTCTCATCTGCCTCCCTGGTAAATTCTATTGATGGCCTGGAGATGGAGCGCCTCAGCATGCGTGGTCCGGGCGAGGTGATCTCGTTCATTACTTCTGGGGAACACCGTATCCTTCTGATCACACTAAGTTGTAATTGCATATTGCTTGGCGTTGTCGCGCTTGTTTTAGAGAACGAGAACGCGCTCCCCGAAGAACGTGGCCTATTGCTCACCTATATGGGCAATATAGCGGCGTTGCTGTTACGTAATTATAGTGTGCATACGCGAGAGCTGCAGGCAGCGGTTGAGCGTGAGCGGACGCGCATTGCACGTGATATCCACGATGGTCCAGCGCAACAGATCGGCCATGTTCTGCACAAACTCGAGTTTACGCAACGTATTCTGGAAAAACAGGCACTCTGGCCCCACCTGTTGCAGACGGCGCAACTAGAAATCGGGCGAGCATCCAGCATTCTAGAGGCAGGGCTACTCGATCTGCGCCATGGCATCGAGTCGCTCCTACCCGTTCAGTTAGAGGTGCAAGATTTCGCCAACGCCCTTCAGAGTCTACTTGATGAGCATATGATAAACGATGCTGGCTTAGAAATTGTCTACGATATCGACGATCCCGATGCATTACCAGCGGCATTGGAGGCTCCCATCTTTCGCTTTATTCGCGAGGCGTTAACAAACGTACGCAAACACGCTCACGCAACACAGGTGGCTATTCACCTCAAAACGGTCGCCAATGCGCTTGTCGTAGAGGTGGATGATAATGGAATTGGTTTTCAAGCAGAAGCAGTACCAGCACAACGCATAGCCCCTCCTGAAGTGGCGCAGGAAGAAGTCCATCTAGGCCTACGCACAATGCGCGAACGTATTCAGGAGGTTGGAGGGAGTATTGAAATTCAAAGTCAGGCCAATACCGGCACAATCGTACGAGCACGTTTCCCCCTCACAAGCTCTATGCAACAATTAACGAGTCGTGAGTACGAAGTCTTGCGCCTGATCATCGATGGCCTGACCAACCGTGATATCGCGCAAAAGCTCTCCATCAGCCTGGAGACCGTCAAGTCGCACGTGCACCACATCATGCAAAAGATGCAGGTGAAGGATAGAACACAGGCGGCGGTGCTGGCAACTCGGCAGGGGTGGCTATAATGGAAATGTGCTTACGCACACGGTAGAGAGAACCAGAAAGTCGAACCTTTTCCAGGTTCGCTCTCGATACCTACACTACCTCCCTGACGTTCAATAATGATACGACTGATGTGTAAACCCAGACCCAGGCCAACCCCTGAACCACTTTGTACTTGAATGCCTGGGACACGATAGAAACGCTCCCAGATGCGTTGCTGCTCGTCTGATGAGA
The DNA here is from genome assembly GCA_013695595.1 of Ktedonobacteraceae bacterium. Taxonomy (GTDB): domain Bacteria; phylum Chloroflexota; class Ktedonobacteria; order Ktedonobacterales; family Ktedonobacteraceae; genus JACDAE01. Next base: position 3,689 of record JACDAE010000370.1, read on the forward strand.
GGCCCGGCCCATAATCGTGCACCGAGACTCGTGCGACTCCGTCTCTTACCTCCATTCCCACCTCGACTGGCTGCTCAGACGTTGAATACTTGAGGGCATTGGATAGATAGTTACTTATAACCTGGTTCACACGATCCCCATCTGCTTCGATACATATTTCTGAGGACGGTATATTTACTATGAGCGTACGGTCGGGTGTAATCTGCTGCTGCTCTATAAGGGCTTCCTGGATAATAGAGACCAGATCATTCTTTTCTATGCGCAATTCCAGATGCCCTTGCTCCAATCGTGAGACATCCAGAAGATCGTGGACCAGGCGATTCTGACGCTCAAGTTGACGCTCGGCACGCTCCAAAAGTTGTTCAAGAGGAGAAAGTGCTTCCACAATCTCCTCGTCACTATAGCGTTGAAAGAATTTGCGCAGACGACGGCGCGACAACTGTAGATTTGCCTTCATAGTGGTTATAGGAGTGCGCAGTTCGTGGCCCGCGATGCCGATAAACTCATCTTTAAGTTGATTTGCAGAAACAGCGGCCAATTCGTTCGCACGCGCCTGCGCAGCCTCAGCCAACAAACGTTCGCGCTCCATTACCAGGGTAATCAATTCCGTTACAGCACGGGTTAAAGCAAGCTCTTCGAGCGTGTAAGTATGATCGAGTCCACCATAATCAAGCGTCAGATATCCTAAAATCTGGTCCCCTGATATCATTGGAGCTACCAGCATCTGGCGTATCCCATAGGGATTGGGCTGCTCACTATAAGGAGGTTGGGTAAGATCCATAATGAGAATTTCATTGGCTCGCAAACGCCCTACCAGTTCCGGCTCGCCGCTATCAGAGAGACGCATATCCAATGCTTCTTGTTCACGCCACCATTGCTGCTCCTGTTCAGGTGATAATCCCACCACGGCCAGAGGGCGCAGAAATTCCGTATTCGGCTCAACAGAGGTTATGCCCAGGCGATCACAGCCCAATACGGCGACCGTCAATTCTCCCATACGTTGCATAATTCTTCGTGAATGACCTTTTGTCTGCTCAGTCGATGGAAGATCGGAGGCCGTCCCTTGCACTACGACCTGAGCTATCTGGAGCAATGCATCTAACACATGCCGCGTTTTCTGCTCCAATTGCCTTCTTTCGGTTACATCACGTGCAATCGCAAGAGCGCCTGTAATATTGCCTTCTTGATCGCGCAGAGGAGTGCCACTAATGTTCAGCCAGACATCCTCCCCCGCAAATGTGCTCACAATAATATCGGCAGTATTTGCACCCGTCAAAACTTCTCCGTGCAAGATACGTACAGATGGTATCTGATCGTGCGTTATAGATTTACCATCTGGTGCGTGCAAGATTGTCTGATCTGCTCTATTCGTTAAAGGTTGGGCAAAGTATTCTTGCCTGACGTAGCGCGTAAGTATAGTACGCGCCATTGTATTTGTCTGCTGCAGACGACCATCTATGTCATAGACCAGGATGCCATCGGTAACTGCCTCAAAGAGCGCTTCCAATTGCTGAGCTCTTCCTTGCGCGGCCTGCTCACTTTTATGCAGGGACTCTTTCTCCTCTTCCAGAGCACTACGAGCACGTTGCGTCTGGCTTGCAAGTAGACTGACCGTGAGACTGACAATAACAAATAAAAATATTCCGACTCTGTTATCCACTCCAACAACCGCCAGGGAAAAATAGGGAGGTAAAGTGAGAAACACCAACATAACTGCACCTACAAGGGTAGCAAAAAGGCTGGGACCGACGCCCCACGCAAGTGCAACGAGGAGAACCACGAGCAAGGCTAACGACTCGGAAAATTGAAAGGTGGGATAGACTTTCATAAGGAGAATAAGAATTGTAGCAACCAGCAATTGCAACAGAAGAGCAATGAAATACCCAACTACCAGGCTCCGCAAAGGGCGAGGCAAAAAATGCGGCGTATAGTTAGTAGTAAAAAGTGTCTTTACTGAACTCCTCTTCGAGGACATAGTCTGGTTGGTTTCTGATGGCATTGAAATAACATCCTCGCCATCATCCATGGGAAGTCGAGTAAGCTGATCAGTATTCATAATGTGCTCCCTATTGCCGAGTGGAGGTGCCACCACATCTTATATAATACAATAAATCGTCAAAAAAGCCCACTATAGGTATGAATAATAAGGAAAGCCGTCATATGCACAATCCGAAGCCTCATCCTGCCTGCGATATGAAGGGAAAGAACCGAGACCATATCTCAAACGTACTATTGATACAAGCATCTCTGACAAAAATTTGTAGGATACCAGGCAGGAAAGCGAGGCTGGGCGTAACGAATGGATGAAATGGATAGAAGGAGAAGTAGGCCACAAGGATATCGACCACGACCAACGCGTGATCTCGATGAGTATGATTATGAGCGTAGGCCCAGGAGAAGGCGACCACCACCTCCAGACCAGCGTCCTCCTCATCGCCGTCGTCGTGTGTGGCCTTTACTGTTGGCCGGATGTGGATTAGGCGTTTTTATAACGGTATTAGCGGCAGCAGTTATTGTTTTTCTTGCCATTCGGACATCGCAAGGAAGTAATTTTGGTTCTCTTCCAATTGTTGGAGGTGCCACACTCTATACAAAAGAAGACACAACGCCAGTACAACTCTCCACCATTTCGCAGATCCAGGTCTGCGATAAAATTGGCAATGTCTCGATTCAAGTTGATCCAACAGCATCAACAGCAGTGGTGAAGACAACGGAAATGGTCCACGTGAATAACAAGGCGGCGGCCAACCAGGAATTTCAGCGTATTGGTGTAGAAGTTCAACCGCCCGGCACGATTACAAATACATTAACATGTACGCGCTCCCAACCGGCGACACCTCCAACCGCCGCAGCGGGAACACCTACTCCGACACCTACAAGTGGCACTGCAAGCAACGCATTAACGGTCAACGTTAATTTACCTACCAGCAATGGTCTATTGCAAGCAGATAGTGATGCAGTCAATATTGCTATTATCTTGCCCCAGAGTGTCTTGCCATCTGATGGGCCAACCATGCAACTGGATATTGAAGCACCTGTTGGTAATATCGACATCAGTGGCGTCAGTGGATTAATGAATGTTATAGGCGACAAAGGTAATATTCAGGTGAGCAAGGGCATTCTTACGGGAGGGTCACAACTAATCACAGATCTGGGCAATGTAATATTCAATGGCATACTTGGTCGCCCAGCCACCGATCAAAACAATTTTTATCATGTTTCGAGTGGTCAAGGCAATATAGATGTAACACTGCCTGCTACAACCAACGTTAATCTCGATACCTACACAAATCAAGGAAAGATTAGTAGCGATTTCACGCTTCCATTACAAAACAATAGTGGAGGAATGACATACCAGGGTCCTCTCAATACCGCC
>JACDAE010000375.1 GCA_013695595.1 Ktedonobacteraceae bacterium
TCGTTTCTTGCGGGCCGGTTACCCATTTTTCTCTGGAGAGAACCCTGCCTGCTTCAGAAAGTGCTTTCTGAAAATTCCTTCTGGTTTCGGGCCAATGAAACCTCTTCACCAAAAAGTTGGAAGAACCCTGGAAAAGGCCGAAGAAGAGCACACCCATCCACGTCCAACAGTGGTCACGTGGCAGCAGCGCACACCTGTCCGGGTAAAGAAAGTTCATCAAGCACGTCAAGCCAGTCGTGATGATCGCTATGAGCAGATGACGGCCTTGCGTGCACAAGCATTGACGCAAAAAGAGGTGGCAGCGCGGATGGGGATGTCTGAACGAGCGGTACGTACGTGGCTCAAACGGGGAGCGGCACCCACCAACGAGCGCCAGTTCCGGCGTCGGAGTGTCTTTGATCCCTATGCGGCCTACGTCTTGCAACGGTGGCAAGAGGGAACGCGTGAAGGCAAGCAACTCTATGAAGAGATTCAGGCACGAGGCTTCCCGGGAACAGTTCGCATTGTCCAACGCTTCGTGCAGACCCTGCGAGACGACCCAGAGAAGATCACGCTGGCTCCTGCAACCTCGGCAGAACGCTTCTCTGCGAACACCGCCACCTGGCTGTTCATTCGTGACCCTGCACAACTGACCGCCGAGAAGCAAGCAGAACTGGAACTGATCTGCCAGCGCAGTGAGACGGCACGCCTGACCTATGCGTTGACTCAACAGTTTCTAACCATGCTGCGTCTGCGCCGTGGTCAGGAATTTGAGACGTGGCTGGAAGCTGTCGAAGCGAGCCAGATCGCTGAACTGCGTCGTTTTGCACACAGCTTGTGCCAGGACAAGGATGCCGTTGTCGCTGGATTAACACTCTCTGTAAGCAACGATTACGTTGCATAATGCACCTCGTTGCTCGGTTCGCTATCATGACAATTCAGTCGTCAGTCTTTGTTGATCCACCTCTTGAAGAGGGAAGAGAGATGATCTACGATCATTATAACATATTCCCACAATACGTCCCTGACGATACCAACGCCAGATCGTTTGAGCGGTGACACCATGGTGCTGTGCCAACTCGTCTGCGGTCAACAAGCCTTGTGCCCTCAGGCGTGCATAGCGATCAGGCAGACCGTGATGTCGACGAAGCTGGCAGACATGCATGCTCTCAAAGAGTAATCCATCAAAGGTGCGATATCCTTGCTGATTTAACTGCTCAGCAACCTGAGCATCAGTATACGCATCAAGCAAACGATCGATGGCTTCCAGCGTCGATGGTGCCGTCAAACGTGATTGGGCGAATGGTGGGGGAAGTGCAACAGTAATGGTTTGCGTGGCTCCCCCCTTGAAGCGAATGTGTGCAACAATCTGATCAGCTTTGTGGACGGTGACATCTTCCATCAGCAAACGCACCGCGCGTTTCCGCTCTCGCACCGTGGTCTTGGGATCAGTCCAGAACTGGCGAAAGCGTTCTGGGACTGCCTCAATCTGCACGCGCTCTTGAGCATCCACCTGGTGCTGATCAATTTGGTTCTCCTGTTCCTCGACGGCTCGGGCCGCTTCCAGTTCACGGAGTTTCCCATTCCATTCTGCTTCTAACACACACGCTACCAAGCGATTATCAGGATCAACTTTAAGATAGCGGCGTTGGGCCAGATCAGCCTCATATTGGGCCCGCTCCACCTGAAGATGGCGCAAGCGCTGGGCTTCCGCTGCAAGGCGGGATGATCTGCTCTTGGACTGCCATGGTGAGCGCCAGCGTTTCAGGAGTCACGCGTTCCACAAGAAGCGCTCCGATCACACGATCTAGATCGGCCCCGGGGATACGCTGACAAGGGTTCTCTCCTTGTTCAATGCTTTTGCGCTGACAGAGGTAATCGGGAATGATGCGGTGTCCCCCACGCTGGTGATAGCGAACGGTCATGCGTTCTCCACAAGTGCCGCAGATGATGAGCCCTTGCAGGAGCGCCGGCCCTTCCCGTGGAGGAGAAAAGCGCTCGGGAGCATAGGCTTGACTATTCATGGCGAGTTGTGCCTCATTTCTCTCATAATCCTCCCACGTAATGTATCCTACATGAGCATTTTTCACAAGAGCAATCCACTCGGAGCGAGGCTGATCAGTAATATGAACCTTTCCATCAGCTGTTTTGGTCGAACGTGTTCGTCCGAAGACATAGGCACCTGCATATGCCGGCTGGTGGAGCACGCGTAAGACATCATGGTGTTGGATTTCTCCCCATGCAATCTCTCCTTGATGCGCTCCACAGCGGATTCGTCGAGGAAAGAGGAGATGTTCCTTGTGAAAATGGCGAACAGTGGTGAATGCAGATCCGGTCTGAGCAAAGCTGCGAAAGACCTCATGAATACTCGTTTGCACCAGCAGATCTGGATCAAGAACAACGACTTCATTCTCGGTGTAGCACAACCCAATGGGTAACGGCAGTTTGAGTGCCCCACGGCGTGCATAGTTTCGGATGCCTCCTTGCAGGCGGGCACGCAAGACAAACAACTCGGCTTCACTCATCGTGCCCTTTAACCCCAGCAGGAGCCGATCATTGAAGGTAGAAGGGTCATAGAGACCCTCTTCATCTAGGATCAATGTATGCGTAAGCGCACAAATTTCCAGCAGATGATGCCAATCTCTGGAGTTGCGTGCGAGCCGAGAGACCTCCAATCCTAAAACGAGTCCGACTTGCCCAAGTCCTACCTCTGCTACCAGACGTTGGAAACCCAGCCGATCCACTGTAGAGGCCCCCGAGTGACCCAGGTCTTGATCGATCACCACAATGCGTTCGTCGGGCCATCCAAGTGCTCGCGCTCGTTCCCGCAGAGCATATTGGCGAGCCGTACTTTCTGTATTCTCCAAGACTTGTTGCAATGTACTTTGACGAACATACAAACATGCCAAGCGTGTAAGGTGTTGAGCGGTGACGTGCTGAGCCATATTACTGATCCTCCTGACCGTGCGTCGGCTTTTCTCGAAGAAACTGAGTGAGCTCTTGCACGTCGCTAAAACGTAGCACAGCTTTCCCCTCAGCGACAACCAGAAAAGGGTCAGGGAGGGCGAGATCTGTCCAGGCTAGTGGTAAGGAGCGGATCTGGTGAGTGAGCGCATCAGAAAAGAACACGCGCTCTTCTCCCCAGGCAACCCGCTGTGAGAGCAGAAGAAAGATTTGCCCACACAAAGGATGAAAAGGGTGCGTGATGGTGAAGCTCTGCTCGCCATTCGTGTTATTAGGTGTAGTTGACAGTTCGTTCAAATGGTCTTGTCGAGGGGAAGGTGAATAAACTTAAGCTTCTCAAGCGGATGGGCTATGGTCGAGCAGGATTTCCCTTACTGCGTCAGCGTGTCCTTCATGCACTCTAGAGGAAAAGGAACCTTCCACATGAAAACTATTCGATCATCACGAACAAATGTTCTTCACCAAAAGCGTGTAAGACCCGTTTAATTCCCACATTTACATTATTACACTCCTTTGTGATCAACTGTTACAATTTGAAGACAATTCAAAACTTCTTCAGTCTATGGTGTATTTTCTCCATTTTAGAATGGCATCTTAGAACACGGATTGGTATCAGATGCACCTTCTTCCTCTTTTCATGCCTACGGGAATAGGGTCAACCTGCTTCATTGTTGATGAGAGAGGTATCCAAACCATTTCTATACAAGAAGGGATGCACACAAATGGAAAATACAGAAGAAGTTCGTTCTTTGCGACAACGTGTTGGTATCATGGTGGCTCCTCCAACCCCCGCAGCGGTGGTTAAACAGCTCGTCGAGATAGAAGAGGCAGGAGTCGATAACGTGTGGGTAGCCACTGGCCCGGTATTTAGCCCGGATCTACTGACCTCTCTGGCGGCCGCAGCTGCACGCACATCTCGCCTGAAATTCGGGACGAGCATTGTCCAGGTCACTTCGCGCCACCCGGTCTTCATGGCACAGCAACTACTAAGCCTCGCCAGCCTCGCTCCAGGCAGGGTAACAATAGGCCTCGGGACGGGATCGCTCGAATTGGCAAAGAGCATATACGGCACAGAAGTGAAAGCGGCACTTGCCTATCTGCGTGAATATGTCCAGGTGCTCCGTCCATTGCTACAACAGGGCGAGGTTCATCATCAGGGAGTCCAATTCACAACCGGCGTCAAACTGCAATCCGCATCGCAGGTTCCGCTATTCATCTCAGCACTCGGACCAACCGCCTTCCGTCTCGCGGGCGAGATCGCTGACGGAGCCCTTCCCTTTATGTGTCCAATTCCCTATCTACTCGATACCGCCATCCCAGCCCTCAATGCTGGAGCTGCCGCTGCCGGACGCTCCCGACCACCCATCGTAGCCCACG
>JACDAE010000193.1 GCA_013695595.1 Ktedonobacteraceae bacterium
CCAACAGGGTAAGCACAAGGCCCCCGCCACCCATCCACACCGCCCCTTACCCCTACTCCCAACATCTTTCGCGGTATTGGGTGACGCCCATACCCATTATTTCAACATATGCGCCACCTCTACCTCATCACTCTAATACCCACGGGCTGGATCATAGCGATTGTGCAGCAGTTCCCCATTTCGATACCGCCGCAGATTATCGGCGAAGAGCCTCAGCATACGTTGATCGTAATGAATGCTCAACCCAGAGATATGTGGGGTCAGGATAACGTTAGGCAGCGAGTAAAGTGGGCTATTGGCGGCTAGCGGCTCGTTCTCTACGACATCGAGGCCAGCACCTGCGATCCACCCGGACTGCAATGCCTGGATCAGTGCTTGCTCGTCCACAATTTGCCCTCGTGCAACATTAATCAGGTAGGCATGGGAGCGCATTGCACGCAATTCAGCCATGCTAATGAGGTGTTCTGTTTCCTTCGTAAGGGGCACACACAACACAACATAATCGCACTCATGCAACATCTCATGCAGGCGTTCCAATGGATAGTACTGATCTACATCTGGATCATCCACCAGTTGAGAAGATGTGGACAATGTGCGTCGTGTTGCTAGCACGTGCATGCCAAAGGCTTTGCCCAGTTGTGCAATCCTGCGCCCAATGCTTCCCAGGCCGACGATACCTAGCGTCTGATCGCCCAATTCGCGTCCACCTAAATTATGCCAATGTGCACTGCGAGGCCAGATGTGGCGCTCCTGCAAGCGAATCATTTCGGGCCAGGTCCGATTGAACATCAGCATACTGCCAAAGACATATTCACTGATCGTATTGGCATAAATCCCTGCAGCGGTTGTAACAACAACACCACTATCGGGGTCCAGGATACCGGTTGTGAGCAATTCATCGACGCCTCCACTGGAGTATTGGAGCCAGCGCAGGTGGGGCGCTAAGATACGCCAGTCGTTCGGTATCCAATAAGAACAAAGTACTTCTGCTTCGCGCAACCGGGACAAGAGTTCATCGGTATTGGTGATACACAACACATCTTTACCAGCAGCTTCGCGCAACGTTGCACGTGCCTCCGCCGAAAACGGGAACGTACTTATGACCTTGAGATCAGCAGACACATTAGACACATCAGCCATACACTCATCATTCTCCTTCTATGAGGGGCAGTTCCTTGTAGGGAGTGCTTCCTTCTCCCCTTAGTCTATCCGAATCGGGACAGAGTGGCAAGAGTTGATATGATCTGCCCAGTTTTTTGATAGCCGGGAACTATTTTAATTCTTTCAACGTCCAATAGAACGTACAGCTCTACAAAAATGCATCTTCAGTATAACAACAAAAATGAGGGCAACAATCATGCAAGGAAAAAATACAGAACAGAGGAAAACACCCTGGTTTAGCCACTGGAGTATCCTCATTACCATCATTATCATATGCTTATCAGTAGCAAGCGGGGCGATTATTTTGCGGGTAACCAATAAGCACACGCCAACAACAGGTGGTACCATAATGCAGAAAAAAGCGCAGCAAGACCTGTATATCGGTTACGAAGATGTGATGTACAGAATCAGTGGACGTGATGGGTCGGTTATCTGGAACCACCCGCTGCAACAGCCATCCAAAATGAACCGCATCATCGGTAGCTCTATGCAGGTGCACATGATGAATGATGGGCTTATTTGTGTTGTGCTTGAGCATACTTTTTATATATTACGCAGTAGTGATGGCAAAGAACTCTGGCATTATGCAGTCATACTCACCCCTGCCCAACAGGCTGAAACCAGGGCCAGTATCATGGATGTATTCTTCGATAAAGAGCGGGTCTATGTTGATTTCTCCAGCGGAGAAATTGCAGCGATGGATATACAGACTGGTTCGTTGAAGTGGAAGGAGACCAGATTTCCCAATGGTGCATCCTTCACTGCCAATGATGGCACCTTGTATGCAAAAGCATCCACAGCCACTGGAGAATCTATCCTGTATGCATTTGATGGAGCAACGGGTAAAGAGCGCTGGCATTTCACACGCGAGATGTGGGGAAATACAGAGTTCAGTCCATCCATTGTCATAAATGGCATCCTTTATGATGGTGGAAACCCTCTCTACGCCCTCGATGCTCGCACTGGAAAGAAGCTCTGGGAACAGCGTCTGCCCGATCGATCCCGTTACTTCGGCAATCTGCACCTGATAGACGGTGTACTGTATGCGAATACCAGCGCGGTCATTGCAACGGTAGGATCAGTAGGAGGAGCAGGCGAGCAGATCCCGCCTGATATCTATCGTGTGTATGCCTTCGATGTACAGACGGGGCATCCTCTGTGGCACTCCCAGGACGGCTATCAGATGCTTGATGGAGGGGCCATTACCAATGGACTCATCATGGCCCAATCAGCAATTCCAGAGCAGAATCAACAGGAAAAGTTCGCGGCACTTGATATCAAAAACGGTGCAGTGAGATGGCAGATTGCACTGGCGAACCCACCCTGTGATGGGGCTGAGATCTGTGGACCTCACCAGGTGCAGATTGCGGGTCAGAGGCTCTATGCACTAGATTATAGTCACCTGCAGGTTTTTGATATGTCAAATGGGAAACGCCTGGCGCAGTATGCGGTCGCACTACCTGCTAAAAAGAGTTTTGGGCCGGGTGTGCTCAATAACGGGATATTCTATGTACGATCCGCTATCCATGAGGGTGGTGCCTACTCTTCTGGTAGTAGCAACACGTTCTGGCAATATACGATCCACGCGTTTCGGCTTACGGATGGTAAGGCGGTGTGGGCATACAATGTTGGGAAACTGAGGGAGTATCAGGACCCGATTTCGGAGATGTATATCGCTTAGCACACGCACGGGCTTATAAATCGCGCCCCTACACCATTGGAATGCATTATTGCTCTCCTATTCACCTTTCATAACCTAATGGTGTAGGGGCGCGATTTATAAGCCCGTGTTGGGGATGCTTGCGTTTATCTGGAGGGCAGCACCTGCAAGCCTGCACACTAACGGCGCAACCTCTTGCAGACCCTGCGCAGGGCCAGCCAGCGCCTCGAAGGTCTCAAAGCTACTGAGGGTGAAGAGAATGGCGACAATCTCGTCCAGGGGCGCATCTGGAGGAAGGACTTGCTGCTGGACCAGGCGTTCTGTGATCACGCGAACCCCCTGCCGCCTCCGTTCATCTCTTGCGCATATCACCTGCTCGAAATCGGGATCAAGGGCGGCCAGTGCTCGCAGGCGACGCGTTACAAGACGATCCGCATCCCAGAAACGGCTGAAGATGTGAAGATACTCGTTCAACACGTCGAGTGGATTGGGTTGGCGAAAGGCAGTAGCAATCTGCTCCATCCCGCCACTAGCGGCTAAAGAATCACATAAGGCTTCAAGTAATCCACTCTTAGAGCCGAATTGATGATAGACGGTCATACGCGCTACGTCCGCCTGACGCGCAACCTGATCAATCGAAAACGATGCAAAACCATCGCTTGCCATGAGTATTTCACGAGCCGCAGTGATAATGCGACTTCTGGTCTGTTCGCTGGCTGCCTGGCGCTGACCAAGCTTATATGGGCGCGGACTCATAAAAGGACCTTGACCTTCCACATAATTTTATTGTATAGTCTGTATAGCTAAATCATTCCATTGGATGGACTGTCTATAGAATATTCTATGCGCCGGTTTCTGTAAAGGAACGCGCCTGCACTCTGAAAGGAGAAGCAACCATTATGCCTCGACCATTTCGTTTTGGCCTCGTCTCGGGTTATGCTCCTTCGCGTCGCGTCTGGGTGGATATCGCACGCCAGGCCGAGGAGATTGGCTATTCGACCCTATTAATGCCTGATCGCACATCTGTAGGGATTCTTGCTCCCATTCCTGCATTGGCTGTTGCTGCTGCGGCAACTACGTCACTGCGCGTTGGGAGTTATGTGTTCTGTAATGGGTATCGGCATCCTGTGCTACTCGCCAGGGAGGCGGCCTCGCTTGATCTGCTTTCGGAGGGACGCTTTGAACTGGGCCTGGGATCTGGTGTCTCCTCACATGAGTTTGAGCAGATGGGGATTCCCTTTGCCACTGCGGGCGCTCGTGTGGGCCATCTTACGGAAACTCTTCAGGTGATGAAACAGCTCTTCACCGAAGAGACAGTGGCTCCCAATTGGCGTATGATACGTTATTAGAGATACCTTTACTTTTCTCAAACTCCATATCCGAGTAAGAATTGTCTAAGCTAATACTCAGCACTCTGTTTTGTCGTCTGCGTTTCGGTAAGTCCAAGTGTTGTCCTGCATAAAAGCGGATAGCGTGCCATGTTCTATCTGGCAGCAGTGCCATTAGTTCAATTATTGACATTGTTGCATAATGTGTTTCTACTATTGCAATCTCCTCGCTACTCCATTGCTTTATTGAGCCTGCCTGACGGCGATAATACATATGTTCATGCCCCCACTCTTCATGTAACCACAATACTTGTATCTCTATCCAATGAGTGGATACCTTGTTGATTCTAACTTCTCGTATGGCGAAATTGATTAACGACCTTCGTCTTTTGAAGCGATACTGTGACCAGCCATTTTTGAGCTTGACTAGTTCTTCTTCCAAGGTTCCGATATCATTTTCAATTTCCTCCTCCAAAAGCTCTTTTGCCTTTATGAGCCTTTTTCGTTCGATTTCAAGCATCTCTATCTCCTTTTCAATTAATTCCTTCCTCCTCTCTTTTACTTCTTTCTTGGCTTCGTCTTTTTCTCTTTCTGCATCTTCTATTTCTATTTCAACTCTCCCTAAATTGCGCGTTAGTCCACCCTGGTGCTTATCAATATCATTAATCGACTCTTCGATCTGCTTGATCTTAGATAGACGTTTACTGCGTACTACTACAGCATTGGCTTCGTATATCTCGATGCTTTCCTGCTTTTTGCTCAATTCCTCAATGCGCTCTAGGAGGCGCTTTACTATCATGTTATCTATGTCATCACAAGGAACTACAGCAAAATACAGTTCACGTCTCAAAAGGGAATCTTCTGGTTTGCGAATACGATATATTCCTGGTGATTGTCGCTTCTCAAAATCTGGCTCATAGTGGGTATCTACCTCTCCCTGGTCCGAATATATCCTGAATTTTAATAGACCGAATTCCTTATCATCATGGTGAAAATACCTTCTCTGCGTATTACCTTCTATGGGGTTTCCATCAAGGTCGGTCTTAGCAAGACGGTAATATGCAAATTCGCGTAGCTCCTTCTCGATAACAGGCTCATGGCTCATAATCTTATTTCCCTGGGGGGTCACGTCGTATGACCCCTTTAACGAACCTATAACCGCTATATATAGGGTTTGTGAGCATTGATATAAGGGCGGTTGGAGTTCTTATATAGTATCCACCCCCAGGATACTTACTCATCTTCCATTTGCTTGCAACTCTACGGTCTAGCTTAGGATCAAATTCGGGAAAAATGATAGGAGATCTTCTTAGATGCTGATTGAATAAGCTTATTTCTCCTGATACTTCCATATATAACTCGAAGTGTTCTTTCACCTTTTCAATATGCGGCCAGTAGGGAATAGCATGTTTATAGGTTGGGCTTTGTGGGTCATAATCACAGATGAAGCCTGGGGGAAGATCGCCCAAACCTGCCCATTCGTCATCCTCCCATGCTGCACGCTCACGGGCTGGATGTAGCCAGCCTTTTACATGCTTGGGGATAAAATCAGCCGCCTCTTTGAACTTCTCGCGTAGCCGCTCCTTATCAAAAGGATCACGCATATCATAGATATAGAGTCGTGGCGATAAGACGACCAATACAACGTCATGCTGTAGCATCTTCTCGATGAGTTGATTGTAATAGATATGCGTCTCGTCACGAAATGGGCGGTTTTCCTGCCAGCAAGCAAGAGTACCGCCATCAAACTTCCCTGAGTCTAAATCATCGAATATACGCAACATATCGGGCCGTTGATCTGGTCGGAGCGTCCCGCTTAATCCAAGATCAGCAAAGTATGGGTATAGAAGATTCTCAGGCCAGCCACTTCTTTTACCCCATAAAAGCATATCGTCTGTTTGCATTTCCCTGCTTTGCGTGCGGTCTTTCTTTGCATCTTTTGCTGTCGGGTCAGAACGTCGCGCATAGATCATCAAGGGCTTATTCGTGCGTAGTTGCTTGACGAGTATCAAGTTCTGTTGATCGTCTGGTCTTTCTGGTAGAAACTTTCTCATTATATTCTCCTTGTTCCTGCTGGCTGCTCTTATTTTCCTGCTTTCCATCGATAAACAGATCAACGAGTAACCGAAAAAGTATTTTGCGTTCTTGCTCGTTCATTGTTTTGCACTCCTCGCTATAGTGAAGCTGGTCAATCTCCTTACTTCGATTATAGCATAAGTGCATTTCTGAGTTGTCCAAATGTTCTAATTATATACATAATCGCTATGTATCAAGAATGTGCTTCTGAGGCCGTGTGATGCGTCGGATACATACGAATTATGCATTTTTGCTCTCTCCATTCATGCTAGATTTCACCCTGTCAAAATTGGTTTGCAACGCTACGACGCGGGTGCTTGGGCGGTCCCTCCTTCATTTTTTTGCCTTTTTATTGGCAAGAGAAGCACGATCATACGCGGTGGGCCCCACGGAAAGGCGGGTCCTGAGCCAATTTTTAGCGATAGCGTGAAGAAAATTGGTTCGGGTGCCTTGTAGCGGGTGCCGCGTATGATATGCTCTCTGCCAGAATAAAAAGAGAAAAAAATGACTCTCAATCATCGGCTTTGCCGTTCCTTCTCATCAGGGCTATGCTCCATAGACAATGATCACACGAATATGCTTTGTATCAGTAGGAATGGTGGAGCTACTCACCGACACGCTTTGTATCCCTGGAATATGTAGTAAGGTCGTGGTTGCCTGGGTCTTGCTCTCTCCTGCGATCAGTGTTTTGATGTGTTGCTGCAGCTGCTGGCTCACCTCATAGGTGTAGGTTTCTGCGAGTGTGACATGAAGTTGGAGACGATTATGATTCTGTGGTGTGGTTTGTGTGATGGTACTTTGAACCTGCCCGATAGGGGTATAGCCATCTCCTAACTGCTTTGTTGCTTGCTCATTGGCAATCTGCGTGATGCGGTCCTGGTATGCCTGAGTGCTATATGTCATCCCTGTACAGGTTTTACTGACCAGAATTGTCACCTGTGCCGCTTCCTCTCCTGGCTGGTGGTCGGGTTTCACATTCTGCTGACAGGGCAAGGGGGTAATCAATGTTTCATCGCTGTGAACCTGGGTTTGTAATGCTGCCTGCACACTCTGGTTTAAGCTCGTTTTCATGCTGGCTGCAACGGTGTTGATATCTTGCACTGTCACCGTTTGATAGTCTCGCGCTTGCTGTCCTCCTGTGAATGCGCTACTCACTGCCGAAACGTTCAAGCGGCAACAGGGACCATAGATGTCTCCTGCTCGGATATTTCCCCCAGGTCCAGTATTGACACTTTGGGCTGATACACTTATCTGCCCGAATGTTGGGTAATTGGCTGCTGGTATGAGAGCGTCTTGCTCGGTAATCACCTGTACCCCATCTGCTCCTGTCAGTAAGGTTCCTGCGGTTATGGTCTGGTCATAGGTTGCCGCATTGTAGAAGGTAATGTATCCGTGTGCGGCTTTGGCGTCTTGATGGCCTTTGCCCGTTGTGGGAACGGTTCGCGCCTGATTCATCGTGATCGCGGCGAGTGCTCGGCCTTGCAGTTGTGTCCCTGTGGCCTGTCCCGTGGTCACCGTAATCGTTTGTGTGGTGCGGATCGATTGCGTATTCGGGACAATGGTAATAATTGCATCGGGTGTGAACAAGGGAAGCGCGTACATAATGAGAAAAGCACCCAGAACCAAGAGACAGGCAATACCCACACACAGAGCAAGAATACTTCTCTTCCTGCGGTGTGATCGTACAGGCTCGGTGGGTTCCTGGTTGCTCTCTGGTGATGTCTCCTGCTCCGGTTGGCTCTCCTCGTTTGCTGCTTCTTCTAGCTCTGGTGCTGGCTCATAGTCGTAAATGTGCACATCCACAAAGCGAGTTGTGGTTTGTTCCACTGGTGTGGATGGCTCTGCTGAAACATAGATCTCGTCAGTGGTGCGGTTGTTGTTCATCCTCTAACTCCTTTCAATGAGAGAAGGGAAGAGGTAAAACCCTCTTCCCTTCTCACTAAGCAGGTGGTGGTACGGTGGGTGTCAATGGGTTGTACTGGATGTAATCATAGATATCGTCATCCATGACGAGATTGGTGTACACCCCTTCAGGAAGAGGCGTCTTGATCTCAAGCAGGACAAAGCCATCGTTTGCTTTCCGGGTGATCCCATGAAGCACCACGTGAACCTCTAGCCCTTCTTTCTGGTTCCAGTCTTCAAACTCCTCCATGATCGTTTGAACGTGCCGTTTGTTACAAAACACGAGTAACATGGG
>JACDAE010000421.1 GCA_013695595.1 Ktedonobacteraceae bacterium
TCATCTTCATAAAGTAAGAGATCGTCTCGATCACCCCACTTTTCTAGAAAGCGGTAAAAGTTGCGCTTATTTAGACGAGCCTGTTCGGAAGCAGACTGAGTAGCGACCTGGGGTGTAGGATGACTAATGAGTGGTAGGTCTGGCGTGAGCACAGCTTGTGCGCCGCTGTCACGGATAGCAAAGCTGAAATCGATGTCCATATAGTTTGCGACACGATAGCGATCGTCGAAGAGCCCTGTTTGTCTCAACAGCTTGCGTCGAAAAGCCATACATGTGCTATCGATCACCTCCACCTCTGGCTCCTGACTCTCTTCAAAATGACGAAGATCATCTGTGCGTAGCCCACGCAGGCCAGTCAGACCAATATCATCATTTGAGAGCGTTTGTGCCAAGGGCGTAAAGATATCCCCAGTCAGTTCTAGATTTGTATCCAACAAAAGAATGTAGCGTCCACGGCTTTGTCGCAGGCCAATATTTCGTGCCTCAGCCATGCCCATCTTGCGCGTTGTGTGCAACACATGGACACGTTCGTCTCCTTGTCTGAGTGTCTCTGCCCACACATCCAGGCCGTCCTGTGATGCATTATCAGTAAGAATAATCTCCAGGCTTTGCTCACCAGCAAAGCGCAGAACGCTTTCTACACAACGGCGGGTGGCCTCGATACCATTCTGAACCAGAATCTGTACTGAAAATGTGTAGAGATCAGCTTCATCGAGGAATGAGGGCAGTTGACGCGCCATACGGTAGAGCTTGCCATCAACCTCGACGCCTGGAAGAATAACGAGATGTGCACCATGCGGATTATCTTTGATCGCGAAACCGGCGTCCTCGATTTTCTGTTTGAGTATGTCGGCGCGCTCATAGTGTCCTTTTCGGCGAAGCAGGTCGCGTTCATGCGATAATGCTAGAATTTCTGTGGGAATACTATGATGTGGGCGGGTAGCCATGCTTTCTAATCCTTCCTTGCTACACTGGACTTTATCCCAATAAACCACCGGCCTCATGTACGTACTCTACAATAGAACGCGCACTACAGTAGGTGTGATTGTCACGCTCTACCGCTTATCTGTGTTCCATGCAGTCTTCCTAGGGATACATGGTAGACTGTGCAATAATCGTCTATTGCTTTTATGTATGAACCATCAATAAGTATAGCATATTTACTATCGCTGAAGTCGCAGAAAAGAACGAGATAGCGTATGATAAATGTTTACTTTCTTTCTTTCTGATATTGTTCTGCCAGCTCCTTCACGCGCTGCACGTGAGATTTGTGACAGATGACGGTCATCTCATCTGTTTCAACTACAATAGTATCTTCTAGTCCAATGGTATAAATGCGACGTTGTGTATTGTTATAGACAATAATATTTTGGCTACCAATGCCTCTGTGAGAACCAACTGTACGAATGCCCTGTTCGTCGGCAGGAAAAAGCGCTCCATACTGTTCCCAGTTTCCGACGTCATTCCACCCAAGATTTGCGGGAATCACGATCAGATTCGTAGTTTTTTCGAGAATGCCATAATCGATAGAGATAGGCTGGAGCGTGGGCCAGATCGCCTCAAGTTTTATATTCTCGTCTCCCGCATGAGCAGGATCGACAATAGCCTGGATTTGCTGTGCCATTTCTGGTAGATGGATCTCAAATTCTGCGAGAATAGCTTTCACGCTCCAGATAAAGATGCCAGCGTTCCAGACGTAGTGACCGTCTTGCAGATAGCTCTGAGCCGTCACCAGGTCTGGTTTTTCTACAAAACGTTCGGCCTGAAACGCCTGATAGCCATATCCTTGCGATACTTCTTGCGCGAAGCGAATGTAGCCATACCCGGTCTCAGGGTGTGTCGGCTTGATGCCGATTGTTACTAGCTTGCCCTGCTCCGCTAGCTCATAGGCTAGATAGAGCGTTTGACGTAAGCTCTCGACATGTGTGATAACTGCGTCTGCGCTAAAGATAGCGATAATAGCTTCTGGATCTTTTTTTGCAATGGTAGCGGCGATCCAGGCGATTGCAGGGGCGGAATTTCTTCCCATCGGCTCACGTAAAATGTGATCTGGATGAAGTGTAGGGAGATGCTCTTCAACCAGAGGAGCCATACTTTTGCCGGTCACAACCCAGGATTGCTCCGGTGTCACCAATGGCGCAACGCGCTCTAGCGTTTCTTGTATCATGCTATGACCACTTGGAAGCGGCAAAAATTGCTTTGGGAAGCTGGGTGTGCTGAGTGGCCACAGACGCGTACCACTTCCCCCAGCGAGAATGACAGCATTAAAATGTTTCATTATTCTATTGCCAGATCCCTAGCGCTCTCGGCGCAAAGAGATCGCTATCTCCTTTGTAGAACTCAAATGAGCGTTTGAGGATAAGGCATATCTTGATTGTACACATGCCTTTCCTCTATAGCGATTGTATCGGTGTTTCCCAATCGTGTCAAATAGACGAATTACTATGGAGTTGGATAAACATCTGCCCCTGGTACAAATAACCGCCTCTTGTCTTTCTTTTGTGTGTATTGATGAGAGAGGGACGTGTGTATACAAAGAAAGGCATAGGATATTTCCTATGCCTTGAATAGTAGAGAGCCTGTGTAGAGTTCGCTGGCTTAGTGTAAAACAGCCTCTTCGAGCTGTGGAGCTGTTATAGTATCGAGCGGTTCTCCTGCTTTTCTATAGCGTTTTGCAAGCTTTTCTGCGGGAATGCGATACACCTCTGTTGCCAATCCCACGCGCTCAAGCAAGCGAATGAAGTAGCCCGAGAGATCAAACTGCCACCAATGCAGACCGTGGAAGGCCGAGCGTGGGAAAGCGTGGTGATTGTTGTGCCAGCCCTCGCCAAACGCAAGGAGGCCAACAATCCACTCGTTACGACTTTGATCACTCGTTTCGAACTCACGCATACCAAATGTATGACAGATGGAGTTCACGCTCCAGGTGACATGATGGACCAGGAAGATGCGTACTAGACCTGCCCACAGCAGTCCACTCCAACCACCAATTGCGTATGGGATGATCAGCGAGAGCGCGACCCAGAGTAGAAAAGTGCGGCTCACAAAGACAACGATTGGATCGTTCACCAGGTTGCGGCAGTAAACGTTCGGATCGGCCATCTTATCTTTAAAAAGCCAGCCGAGATGAGCGTGAAAAAAGCCCTCGACGGGACTATGTGGATCACCTTCGCGATCGGCCTGTGCATGGTGTTTCACATGTGTTGCGGCCCACTCTAACGCAGCACCTTCTAGAGACATCGAGCCAAAGACAAGCAGAAGAAATTTGACAACTGGATGTGGTCGAAAGCTTCGATGCGTGAGCATACGATGAAAGCCAACCGTCACCCCAATAGTAATAAATGTATACATGCACAACAAAAGTAGAATATCAGACCAGTGAACTGCCCTATTCCATAGCGCCCATATGGCGTAAACTGTTGCAATAAATGGAACAACGACTGCTACCAGAACTATGCCTTTGTACAAGGTGCTAAACTTCATCAAACCTCCGATGACGGTACCTCTTCGCGAGATACCTCTCCCTATCTTATTGAATCCACCCAAATTCGCGGTGTCTAGAGAGTAAGAGCGTCTGCACCCCACTTTTGTTTCACGCAATCACGAGAGATTAAACATCTCCACAATCCCTTGTTGAAGAATGTGGAGTAGGTGAGAACTTTCTGACAAGGCTCTAGCCAGAACGATGCGAGTGTGATATGCTATTTCAGTATTCCATTGAAGTATCCTAAAAGCGGATCGTTAAAGTTGCTTTGCTCGCATCACATCAAGGTGCCATTCGTATACATGAGAAAACCGAAAGAAAATATCTAGTGGTTTTTTACGCTAACAAACTGTTCTATACAGAAAAGTAATTGATCAAGTTGCTTTACTCACTACATATTACTCACTATAGAGAAGAACGTGGCAAACGAAGGACAACAGGGACTCCCGCCTGATCAGGAGCCATCAGAGCAGCAAGCATATTATGGTTGGCAGTACGACCAGGATGAGACGGAGATAGCGCCGCCACGATCACCCTCCGGTGTTCCGCCGCGATCATTGTATGCTCGTCCTCAACCGAACCTGCCTCCAGCCGAGCCACTACAGGCATATGAAGCATCACCATCGAATGTGCCTCAGCAGAAGTATCAGCAGCCTATTCAAGATATGGGCACTACGCTCGGCTATGGACAAGGAACCGAGTATCAATACGTTGATGTCCCTCAGCCGTCGCAGCCTATGGCTCAGTTGCGCCAAGAGCGGCTACAACAGTTGCGTGAGCAACGGATGCGCAGGCAGCAGCGACGTGGGCAGCCAGATGTGACAGTAACCTTTCCATGGAGTGGGAGAGGTGGAAAGCAAGCTTCTGACTTGTATCCAACACCTCCACCAGTATTACCG
>JACDAE010000433.1 GCA_013695595.1 Ktedonobacteraceae bacterium
GAATGAGCGCCAGCGGCGGCGGGAGCAAGCCCCATTTCGCCGCAGAATGGGGCCAGCGGAATACGAATGCCAGGCGCGAACTCAGCCCATCCCTCGGCCCCACCCTCTAAATGCCAGATCTTCAATGCAGCGGTCGAAAACTCGTCCGCCAGCAGGCCAAAGCCTGGAATAATGGCCGTCCAGCCCCAATTGGCAGGTTGCAGATCGAGGATATCTATCTGCAACGTGTGACCGGGCTGCGCCCCCTCGACATAAATGGGACCATTCACCTGATCAACACGCGCAAAATCGAGCGTCTCGATAGCTTCAACGGTGCTATCTGGCCCGATCTGTCCACCTGCCGCATCCAGCAGATCAAACTCGACCACCTCCCCCGATTGAATGGTTGCCAGGGGGGGAATACTGTGATCCCATGCCAGATGAAACTGATTACGCTGTACATGAATAGTGCGCCCTGTTTTTGCACCTTCAGCCATAGCTTGCCGCTCCTTTCTCTCGCTATAATTCTTCTGTTTCAGCATAGACCTTGCTGCTCTTCGCCAGTGCCTCCGGAACACGCGCACTGAGGATCGCAACAATGATCACCCCAATAATAAACCAGGCCGCAACAATCGGCACGGCATAGCTGATGGGTGCCGCAGGATAGGGAGGGATCAGCAGCGGCACGACCTGCGAATAGATCACCGCCAGCAGCACAAGCACGGGTATGATGGGCAGCACAATGTGACGAAGGATGGAGAATTCGGCCCGCTGCTCGCGCCAATAATAAAAGGGCACCGAGATGCAGGTTGCGATATAGACTAGAATGATCGGGATCGTAATGATCGTTCCAACGAAAGCAAATGCGCTGGTCGTTCCGTACAGCAATCCAGGAATCACGGTAGCAATAACCGCAACCACCATCGTTACAATGATCGCAACATCGGGCACGCGAAAGCGGTTGGTATGGGCCAGCGTCGTCGGAAGTGTCCCGATACGTCCCATAGCATAGAGCACGCGGGCCGCTGCATTGACGCCCCCATTCGCATTCGCCAACGCGCTATTGAGGATGGCGAGAATAACGATGAAGTTCAGCGGACCCCAGGCACGAGTCGCCAGCGTTCCCCACGGATTCGGATCGGTGGCATAGCTGGCTATTTTGTCCACGCCCCAGTTCACAATACCGGCATCGGAAATATATTCATAGTTTTCCCTCGCCCATTTTTGCACCTCCCAATCAAAAATGGTATTGTTGTAGGGGAGCCGTTTACAATCCCGTGTTTACGATCCCGCGTTCACAATTTCACAATAAAGGAGTCAAACATGAGCATACGCGAACACGAAGGATATATCTCCGTAGAGGGATATAAAGTGTGGTACAGAAGTGTTGGCGGGGGCGTGGGAGGTCAGGAACAGACGCCTATTTTAACATTACATGGTGGGCCTGGCGTTCCAAGTGCTTATATCGAGGATATGGCACAGCTTGCCAGCGACACCCGGCGTGTCATCTTTTACGACCAGTTGGGTTGTGGACACTCCGATCGACCCGATAATCCTGCAATGTGGACGATTCAGCGTTTTGTTGACGAGTTGGCGATGGTGCGTAAAGCATTGGGCCTCGCTAAGATCCATCTCTGGGGCCAATCCTGGGGTGGCATGCTTGCAATCGAGTATGCACTCACGCAACCGCAGGGAATGGAAAGCCTGACCCTCGCCAGTACATCATCAAGCATGCCCACCTGGATCGCCGAGGCCAATCGCCTGCGCGATGAGTTGCCAGAAGAGATCCAAAACACGTTGCTGCGCCATGAAGCGGCAGGCACAACCGATGACCCAGAATATCAGACGGCGATGCTGGCATTCTATGAGCGACATGTGATTCGGATCGTTCCAATGCCACCACAGGTTGCGCGTGCATTCGACACGATGGGTCAGCAGGTTTATTTCACGATGAATGGCCCTAGTGAATTCCATGTTGTAGGGGTCATCAAGGATTGGGAACGCACCAATCGCCTGCACGAAATCAAGGTTCCTACGTTGATCACCTCCGGCTTCTATGACGAGTCAACGCCGCTCATTAATGAAACGATGCAGAAAGAGATTGCTGGCTCCGAATGGGTCCTCTTCAAACACAGCTCGCATATGGCCCATGTCGAAGAGATGGATCTTTATATGCAGGTCATGCGCAATTTCTTGCACAGGGTCGAAAATACAACAGGTGGGGTTTGAAGCATAGGTGTTTTTATGCTTCAAGCGGCAAGATGACATGAAAGAGAGAACCCTGCCCCAACACACTTTCTACCCAGATGTCACCTTGATGCAATTCAACGATCTGCTTGACGATCCTCAGACCGAGTCCTGTACCTTGAACATAGCGCGTGGTCTGCGAAGCAATGCGTTAATAGGGCATAATAACTGGAAGGGTATACTGAAAAGCTCCCCTATGCATACTTTTATTTGATATGTTATACTGCCCTATAAGGAGAAAAGAGAATTTCAGGCAGAACAGAATGGTTGTGTTTTGTGAGAGGCGGTAAACCAATGAAACAACGTGATCAGACAAGTATCTTTTTCCACTGGATCTCCGCGCTTCCACTTTCCTGGCTCACCTACTCACTCAGCAAACGCCTCCTCATCGTGCTATGCTCTTATATACTGGGCATTAGTGGCCTCTGGTTCTTCTTTCCACGCTCACACGATGGCGGAAGCATGTTTCTCCCCATCGTCGGCATCTGCTGGCTCTTCCGGTATCGTGGTATACTCATAGGCCTCATACTCAATGGGATCGCCTTTCAACTTACATACATTTTCCTGTTACGAGGTATGTTGCCTGATCAGGCATTCGTAATGGGGGCACTTATTGGCTTTGGCATCTCGCTTGGCCTTGGGCTCGTCATCTGCTGGTTACGCACAACGATTGAGCTCTTGGAGGCTTCTCGTCAGCATACCCTTGCACTACAACAAGAACGCTTACAGGCGTTGCAAGCTGAACGACAACTCGTACTTGCCTATGAGCAACAACGTAAGATTAATGAGCTTAAAGAGCAGATTCTGCAACACGTGAACCATGAGTTACGCACTCCCTTAACCGTGTTGGGAGGTTCTCTGGAATTGCTCGACGTGCACTTTGACCATTTAAATGAGACTGAACGCACCCAGGCGCTGGCACGAGCACTCATAAGCTATAAAGAGCTGGTTAGTCTGATGAATCAGGGCCTTGATGTCGCCACCACCGGAACGTTCCCCGTTGCTCACTGCCAGAGGATTTCCGTACAGCAAGTGGTGCAGGAAGTGCTCTTCCATCTTGACCCGCGCAATGTAGAAGCATACATGATCCATGTGCAAATAAACACAGAGATAATGGCGTGGGCAGATCCACAGTATCTCCAACGCGTGCTTCAGAATCTGCTCAACAATATCTTTAAGTATGTGCCTGAACAGACAGCCGTTCAGATTGAAGCAGTGCAACCAACTCCCTCTTCTCCGGTATGTCTCAGCGTGCAAGATGCAGGTCCTGGCATCCCTCCAGAAGAACTCCCTCACATCTTTGAGAAACTGGTACGCCTCAAACGGGACGTAACGGGACCAATACGCGGAACGGGCCTGGGGCTCTGCATCTGTAAGCACTTAGTCGAAACAATGGGTGGACAGATCTGGGCCGAAAGTTCAGGTCGTGTGGGAGAAGGCAGTCGCTTTTGTATAAACCTGCCTCCTCCCACCATTGAAGACGCTCCTCTTCCTTAAAAGCAAGCATGCTTTCCCTGCATTTTTCCTCTATCTATGGTATACTCTCAGATACAAGATGAGGCATCGTTCTATGAAGCGGTCCCTCCCACACATTATCTCAAACAATGGATATCCCAGGAGATTTTATATGACAACTGACGATTCTCGTGAGAATACGTACGTCTTTGATCCAGAAAGTATTGCTGAGATGGGACGTTTAATCGACCAGGATCGTATGGTGACCACGGCAATGGGCGGGCCTCTGGCTGGTATTGAGGAGTCTTCATTTCAAAATGTGATTGATCTCGCCTGTGGCCCAGGTGGATGGGTACTCGATGTCGCGTTTGAATATCCCGCTACCGAGGTCTGTGGCGTAGACATTAGTCGTGGTATGATCGAGTACGCCAATGCACGGGCTTCCTCACAGGCGATCAAGAATGCCTCTTTTGGCGTTATGGATATCACGCAACCCCTTGATTTCGCAGACGCCTCTTTTGATCTGGTCAATGCTCGTTTCATTTTTAGCGTTCTCAAAAAAGATGCCTGGCCGGCCTTCCTGGCCGAATGTACGCGTATCTTACGTCCTGGCGGCACCCTGCGCCTGACCGAACCCCTCGATCCAGGGGAGACAACCAGTCCGGCATTCAATCAGCTCGCCTCACTCCTCCTGCAAACCATGCATCGCGTCGGCTATGGCTTCTCTACGAATGGGCGTACCTTCGCTATGGCTCCCAAACTTATGCAGACACTCCACGAGATGGACTATCAACACCTACGCAACTTTATGAGCGTCCAGAACTACTCGGAATATATGCCAACCTGGGCCGATTTCTTGCGCAATAACGAGATTGCTTACCAACAGATGCTGCCCATGCTCGTCAAAATGGGCCTGATTAGCCAGCAAGAAGGGGAGAGCCTCTATACACAAATGCGCATCGAACTGCGTAGCCCAGACTTCGCCGCCATGGCTTATATAATAACGATGTTGGGTATAAAATCATGAAATCAGCGCCTGCTCTATAACCTGTTCTGCACGCGCTTCTATATCGTGCTGCAATAGCTGCAACGCTTCCTCACCCAGAAGCAAGCGCAACTCTCTAAGCACGACCCAGGGCAGCTCTTCCTCATTGTCGCCCGCAAGCTCATGCGCAATCGCGCGGGCGAGCACAAAACAGGCCAGCGCACGGCTGAAATTGTTGCCAGCGTTCTGCCAGTTTCCGATGGCCTGATATATTTCGCCCGTTTCGTTATAAATGCGGGCCGCGATTGCGGGAGATGGCTTCCATTGGGACGGGTCGAGATACTGGTACAACTCCAATAATACGCTGTTATTGCTCCAACGTTGGAGAGTAGCAAAGAGGTTTTCCTGTACAATAAGCGTGTATGCCTCGCGCTGGCGTTTTGCCTGACAGAGGTGCCAGATGGCTTCGATAATTATGATCCTTTTTGAATGGCTTACCAGCAGCAAGGCTAGCGCATGACCCTGACAGCGTTCGATGGCCAGGCGCATTTCACCCTCAGAGATCTCGCTACCTTGCGGACGTAAAAACACCTCCCCCTCTTCCAGGGTCAAAGGGGGCACTTCATATTCTTGCAAAAATGTAGCACGGTGCGTCACATGGGGCGAAAAACGGGCGGTAATAAGGAAACGGGCGGCAAAAGGGTGCGTGCTCAACATATCCAACCATTCGCTGATACCCGTTTTCGCCACACCGGTTTGTGGATCGAGTAATTCTTCAAATTGATCCAGAACAATCAGGCTCTGCGTCGCCTGGAGCATTCTGGAAAGTTCCTGGAGCTGCTTCGCGGTCGTCATACTGGCAAGATTGAGAGCAGGTAATTGCCACTCGTCCCTGATTGTTCCGATAATATCGGCGAGCGTCACAGTTGCATCGACCTGGAGCCAGAGCGTCTTACCAGTGAACGAACGCGTTCCCGCAAGGCGCTGCTGCTCCGCATATTCATATAAGAGGGCCGCCAGCGCAGATTTCCCGATACCTCCCATCCCAACCAGGACGAGTGCGCTGGTATCTGGCTCCGTCAGCCTGTGATAGATCTGTTGAATCAGGTGTGGGCGCTGCACTCTACGCGTCTGAGCCAGAGGCGGCGTGCTCAGAGAACGATAGCCGATCAGGGGTTCTACCTGTGGGTTCTGCCGCAGTGTTTTGACGACGGCAAGAATGCTTTTTGCGACCTCAACGAGGGTGGTATCTAGGACTGGTGTACTCCTTATAAATCGCCCATCTTCCGGCAATGGACTCAGTTGTCCAAGCTCTGCCTCCTCCCAATCAGTGTCTGCAAACTTTTCGAGCATAAGAGGGATCAGGTGTACTGATTCATTTTGTGCGCGGTGCAAGGCCATCTCTGTTTCAGCCATACATTTATCAGAGGCCATAAAACTGGGACTGAGCAGCAAAAGAATGATCTGAGCAGCATCCATCTGTCTGATTATGAATGAACTGGCGGAAATGCCAGGAGGGGTCTTTTCACCTGAGAGCAAGATGATAGCCCCTCTGCGCGATGCAGGGGTCAGATCCCTCTTTAGCTTTCCATACCATCTTTTATCTTCTTGCGCATATGAGATGAAGATAGTGATAGAATCGGAAGATGGATAAGGAAGTGCCGACAACATAGGATATGCCTCTTTTAGTGCTTAAACTAGATCCCTTAAGCGGCTTTCTGCGCTTTCCAGGCCATGTCGACTTGCGGCATAATTATCGCGCCAGATCTGCAAAGCCCGTATATGCTTTTCTGCACTCTCTAACTCCGCAACAATATCTTTAAAGTATGCGCATGCGATACGTGCTTTTGCCACCCGCGTCGTGTGAACACCCACGTCATAGCTCATCAGTTAGGACCGGTAGACCAACACCCCCAGCCATCTGGACGGGAAAAATTAACCAGGCGATCAAAGGCATCCGTGGAATGCTGCTTATAATACCACTGACATGCATCCGTTATCGCAATACCAACAGGTTTATTATGCTGATCCAGGCATTCCCAATCATACGCCGTGTTACGCGCGATTGGAGCGCGTCCCGTGTTATAACGGTATTTGCAATGGCTATCAAGATAGTTGACGATGCCGCCCAGCTTTTGCCCATGTGCATAACATTGCCAACTTGCTGCATCATAATAGTCGGCAAGGCGAGCAATGGCGGCGGGGTCCTGCCTTGTCAGTTGACAGGCCTGATCAGTATTGATCGGGATCGAATGAATGGTTTGCTTGCCGGACAATAGCACACAACGCATATCCTCTGCATTGGTACCTGCAATGACCATGCCTGCTGTGGATCATGTGCGTGACAATACTGATCCAGGTTCACAGTACCAAGATAGTGCTGGTTAGCCTCTGGTGGATAAGGGAAAGGAGCCGGGCCGCCAGTTATTTCGCTCGTATCCTCTTGCACAATGATGGGCTCTCCTGTCACATTCTGGGAATGGCCCAGGACATTGGAACTCACAGGTGCAATGTTTTTGCCGATAAAATAGTTACCCCTTGGATTATCGCCTATCTCGGTATGCGTGATTAATGTCAGACTGGAAGAGTTGGTTTCAGTGTCTTTTTCAACTGCCAGGCCCCCGCCTTTATAACTTGCCTGGTTGTCCGTAATGATCGTTTGATCAATAAGGCCATTACAACCAAGCAACACAAGCCCTCCACCGTATCCATTGGTGGTGTTACCAGTGATATGGCTGGCGCTCAGCTCTAACACATTTCCGACCGCAGTAATGCCACCGCCACTGCTTGATTGATTATCACCCGTCGTCTTATTATCCAATACATAGCTTTGCGTGAGCGTTAATGAATTATTCAGACTATAGATGCCACCTCCATTGTCGCTGACCTGATTCTCATTA
Organism: Ktedonobacteraceae bacterium; assembly: GCA_013695595.1. GTDB lineage: Bacteria > Chloroflexota > Ktedonobacteria > Ktedonobacterales > Ktedonobacteraceae > JACDAE01. The sequence continues at coordinate 7,567 of JACDAE010000433.1, forward strand.
ATATAACTACCAGTAAGAGTTAATAGGCCCTGCCAGCTATAGATACCGCCTCCATTTCCCTGGGCATGATTGGCAGAGACGGTGCTATTAGTGATCGTCAACGAGCCGTAGTCATTTGTAATGCCACCCGCCATTACTATAAGAGGAGGTATTCGTAGAAATGTGGCTATTATTAATTGCTAATTCTGCCAATCCTTGACTACTTCCATGGTTATAGATGCCACCACTTTTATAATAGGAGATATCATTGGCAATCACACAATGATCGATGGTCAAATTACCTTCATTCTCAATAATCGATGACAAACGAACGGTACTGTTCGTGAAAGGAATATTTTTAAATGTGACTGTAGCATCTGGGAAAATATGAACATTATAATCTTTCTTGAGCACATTCCCATTGCTGATAGACAGAGTACTGGGATCTGGTCCGCTCAGGGACAACGCTCGATTTGCCCGATCCGCTAGGGCCAACAACGGTCAGGAAGCGTGGTTCTTGACTCTCGATGCGCTCTCTTCTTAAAATCTGCTTTAACTCCAACACCATCGTATTCACCAGTTCCTCGCGCCCAAAAAAGTCATTATTTTACAATAGATAGATGACTTTTAGATGATTTATTCTAGCGGTGCTAGATAGCATAAACAAAAGGAGAGAAGGATCTCTCTCCTGAAAAGACGTAATGATCGCAGTACTATCAAATCTGCTTAGCACCGGGCTTTGTAGAATATATTTAGAGTCCCCATATTTCAGCAGGGGAACGCAAGGAGCAGGAACGGGTTGCTGGCCTGATCAGTCTTTTCTTTCCTCAGCCTGTAGCAACGCCTCATCTCTTTTTTGCCGATGCAACCGACGGATGTGAGCACGCTCGATAATTGCTTTTTCAGTGTCGTCGGAAGGCAGTAGTGGAGGAATGAGCGTGGGTTTTCTGTTCTCGTCTAAAGCAACGTAAATGACAAAACTACTGGCAATCTTACGCACTTCGCGGCTCATCAGATCTTCAGCGGTGACCTCAACTCCAATTTCCATACTTGTCCGTCCGGCATAATGGATCTCGCAGTTCACCGAAACAAGATCGCCAATGAAGGCTGGGGCCAGAAAATCAAAGCGCTCAACGCTAGCCGTCACCACGGTAGGACAC
>JACDAE010000449.1 GCA_013695595.1 Ktedonobacteraceae bacterium
CACAAAACCGAGGCGAGCCACCGCAGGCGGCGAGGAGACCTGAAGAGTTACAAAAAATATTCCTATTAAATTGCCATCGAATTGCTGTGACTTTTTTTAAGCATTGCCGTCTAACCTTGCATTGAGCACAAAAATTGTTATATGCAAGGTGACGCCCCTACCCGGATGGCTCCAAATGGGCAAAGAGCAACGATCGAGCACACAAGCAAATGGCTTGACCACTATCAACTTCTACGCCTCTTGAAGAATGGCGGCATGTCAAATGCTGACAGGTAGCGTGCCTTTTGATGATAAGCAGGTCGCAAATATTTATTGGAAACAAAAAAACGGAACGTCCCCTATCCCCCGCTTTGCTCAATCCCTCTATTTCGTCTGCCTTAGAGCGGGTTGTCCTACGGGCATTAGAGAGAGAACCAGATGATCGTTTTCAGAGCGCGGAGGCCTTTGCCCTGGCCTACGAGAAAGCCTGTGAGCCGATATTCATGGAGCAGACAGTCGCATTTCTTATGAAGACAGTACGCACAATGAATCCACGTCGACAGTGTGCTGCTTGCAGCAAGGTGTGACTTTTTTTACGAGGTGCCGTCTAACCTCCTGTAAAGCTACGAAAGACTTACAACATTCATCTAGCGAAAGGGAATAAAACAATGTCACTTATTCAGTCAGTAATCAATGCATTTTCACAAGCATTGAACCTGATCTTTACCTTCGTTCCGAAGCTTATCGGATTTCTCATCCTGTTACTCATCGGGTGGATTATCGCAACCTTGCTTAAGAAAGCCCTCCTATTGGTTCTGGGCAAAATTGGTGTGGACCGCCTGGGAGAGCGCATTGGTTTATCGCGCCTGGGAGAGCAGGTTGGTATGCAGATAACCATCTCGACCATTCTGGCGCAGATTGTCTACTGGTTTGTTTTCCTGATCTTCCTGGTGCCTGCGACCGATGCACTGGGACTATCGGCGGTTTCGGGTATTCTGAATACGCTCATCGCCTTTATCCCCAATGTTTTCGTCGCCATCATCGTTCTCTTTCTTGGGGTATTAGCTGCTAACTTTGTTGCAACGCTTATCCTTAGAGTAATGGGTAGATCGCAAGTGGGCAATCCTATCATTTTTGCCAATATTGCCCGGTACGCCATTCTAGGATTTGTGGCCATCGTGGCCCTGGAGCAGTTACAGATCGCGCCTGCCCTGCTTAATATCCTCTTTACTGCGGTCATCGGTTCCGCAGCGGTAGCCTTCGCACTGGCCTTCGGCCTGGGTGGTCAGGATGCGGCGAGACGGTTCCTCGCTCGCGGTGAAAATGCGCTCATCGGCACACAATCGGCACCAATTCAGAGCATTAACCAGACGAGATCGTTCGCCGATACAAGGCCTGAGTAACCCTTACAATGTGTGTTCTCTGGTATGACCATCTGGCAGGATCTGCCTACGAGGTAGGCTTGCCAGATAGGGCATGCAAGTAGAAATAGATGTTCTTCCTTCCCTAAATGAAAGGATAGGCATCACGATAGCAACCATACAGGGATATGTTCCCAGAAGTAAAAGACTTGACGCAATCCTGCAGCAAGTTATGGAAAAGATAGTTATTCTCCACTTTTAACGAGGAAAGGCAAAACACACCATGAATAACGATTATCAGCAGAATAATCAGGGGCAGCAGGATCAGTATGGCAACCAGCAAGGCCAACAGGATCAGTACGGTAACCAGCAGGGTCAGCAGGATCAGTACGGCAACCAGAACAATCAGGACCAGAATAATAACCAGGGAGGGGCATTAGGTGGAGCACGTGGAGCGGCAGACAACCAGATTAATCAAGCAATTGATCAATTTGGAAACAAGATCCCTGGTGGTTCACAGTACACTGATCAGGCCAAGAAAGCTGCTAGCGAGGCCCTCGACAATCTGCAACAAGAGGGTGAGAAGCGTATGGGCAACCTCGGTGGTATGTTTGGCGGCGACAACCAGTAATACCTTGTCGTTAATCCATGCAATCCCATTTAAATAAAAAGAATGGCTCCCTCTGGCGTAGGGGCGTGTGCTTGCCACCGCCCGGTTCCTAATGAACAATGTCGGTGGGGAACCGGGCGGTGGGCTACCCCCTATTTGGAGCCATCAAATTGTGATGGGAACCGGGCGGTGGCAAGCACACGCCCCTACGCCAATCCCATGATGCATCATATGTGAACGATTATAGAACAGCCAGATAGTTAATGTGCGCTATAAAGTTCCGAAATTTATATCCATGTGTTATAGATAATCGAGCGGAAATTTATAGATGAAAAATGATTGTAAAGGTTTTAGTAAAGATGGTTATTACCGATGAAGAGCTGGTAACTCGTTGTAAGAAAGAACTACCCCGCACGACGCATAGCTACGAGTTATTGGTGCAGCGTCATATGAACCGCATTTATACCCTTGTCTATCGCGTTGTTTGTAACAAAGAGGAGGCCGAGGATATCACCCAGGAGGTGCTCGTAAAGGTCTATAATAATATCCATTCATTCGATCAAAAGGCGTTATTTTCAACCTGGCTCTATAGGATTGCCGTCAATAGCGCCCTTGATAGCCTGGAGAAGACGAAGCGGCATCGCAATACAACCACATCTTTCAACAGTTCACCTGCCCCAAACGCCGATGAGGAGGAGAGCGTGCCGGCATCAACTGCCGCTGGACCGGAGGAAGAGGCCATGCAGAGCGACCTGCGTCAATGTATTCAACGTGTCCTCAAAGATCTTGACCGGGATCAGGCACGCGTTCTGGTTATGCGCGACTTTGAAGATCTGAGCTATGATGACATTGCGCAGGCGCTTGAGGCAAAATTGAGTGCAGTGAAGATGCGTATTCATCGTGCCCGGCTCGCATTTCAGATCATTTTCAATCAGTTTTGTGGTCAGGCATATCTTTCGTTTTCGACTGTTGCCTCCTCTAAAAAGGGAAGTGCGAAAAAAGCTCACACAACTACTCCTGAAGGAAAAGAAGCATGAATTGTGAAGAACTCGCTCAACTCCTACCAGACCTCGTTGATGGCACACTGCCAGCGGATATACGCGCCCAGGCCGAGGCGGCTCTGCCAGGATGTCCTGACTGCCAGCGTGATCTTGAGATCTCACGTCAGATTCGTGGCATCCTGATAACATTACAAAGTGAGCAGCCCAATTTGCGTGTGCCCGCCGGATTCGAAGCGCGTTTACTGGCCCGTGTGCGTACTCAACAAGCAAGCTTAGATATCCTCGACCTCACATCACAAGCATTTGCAGCCTGGCTCGTCGAGCTTATTAATCTCATCGGTGGCTTGCTCAGTGTCTCCTCTACGACGCTATCGAGCGCACCACAAGCATCTGATGCCTGATAAGAGTAGACACAATGCTATTATTATAAAGTAGGAAGGTGACCCATGACATTTCAGCCTGTGCTTCTGGCGCTGACACAAACCATTACAGCTATTCTTAACTTTATCCCTCATCTGATCAACGGACTTATAATCTTCATCCTTGGGTATATTATCAGTGCACTCGTGCGCTGGATTATGCGCTTCATCTTCCGTCGTATTCGGCTGGAACAGATTTTTCAGCGTGTGGGCATTGATAGGGTTCTGCAAGGGCTGGGTGTGCGTATAGCAGTCTCTGATATCCTGGTCCAGATCGTCTTCTTCTTCCTTATCCTCAGTTTCTCCACATCCGCCGTACAACTTATGGGATTGACCGCTGTGGCAACTCTGCTCCAAAACGTGTTGAGTTTCATTCCACAAGCAATTAGCGCTGGACTCATCATCATCTTTGGTTCTATGATTGCTCGCTTTCTGGGTGGAACAATCACTTCAGTGGCGCAAAGTGTCAACATCAGCTACAGCAATGCACTGGGGAAGATTATCGAATATGCAATCGTAGCTTTTGTAATGGTTCTGGCAATCTCAACTCTTGGCGTAAACACCACGATCCTCACCACCAGTCTGACTATCATCATCGCCGCTGCCGGACTGGCCATCGCGCTCACCTTCGCATTTGGTTCGCGTGATGCAGCGCGGCATGTGATTGCGGGCTTCTATGTGCGCCAGAACTTCGTGCCGGGCCAGCGCGTCCAGCTTGGAGATCAGAGTGGCACCATTCGCGGCACCGCCGGTGCTTACACCGTTCTTGACACAGTGAACACCACAGGCCAGCGTGCGACTATCTCACTTCCTAATGCGCTCTTGTTGCAAAGTGGTGTGCTAAGTCAGGCCGAGGAGACGCCGCTTCCGAGCACAGAAGTCCCTCGTCCAGAGACCGAAAATCCTGAAACAGGTGAAGAATAGCATAAAACAAATAGATTTTTGGCGTAGGGGCACGCGCCCCTACGCCAGGTGTCCTTATGGATGGGGACGTAACGCAACGCCATTGTGCCCCTACAGATAGATTTATGGTTGGATTAAGCTACAAGTGACGCCATTAAGTTTGACGGATAATGCATCAAAGGGAGTGTTATTATTCCACACCGCAGTGAAACCAGGGGCGATAGAAGAGCCGGGCTTTACGATACCATTCAATGAGGTGTTCTTAATAAGAACAGTGCTGCCTTTTTGGATAAATATCCCTTCCCAGCTATTGATGATTACCTGTGGACTTTTAAACAAAATTTGTACTTGCCACTTGTGTAGAGTCCTGGTACCTGTATTGGTAATCGTGAATTGGTCTGTGTAACCTATATCTTGTGCAGTACCATAGTAAGATGCGCTACAAGTAGATGCATGGGCTTCACTTGCTAACGCAGCCGTGCTGGTAAGCAAGGCACCCATGATCAGTAGGGTGAAGAGGCCCGAAAAAGCAAGCAGCTTTCGGAGTTTGTGAAAAGAATGTGTACGAGATACTTTCTCTATCATGGTGGATTCCCTTCCTTTTAGAAAACAAAGAAACCGAATAACCTCGGTTTCCTAAAGAAGTATACATAGCCCTTATATGGATGTCAATGTTTGCTTCTTTAAGGACAGGGCTATTTAATTCTCCCTTTCCTTCCGGATATGGCTCGCAAGCGAGCCGAAAAGGGTTGATAGTGTGCGTGTTTTGTGGGCAGCGCCCGCAAAACACGCACACTATCAACAAAGCGAGCGCCGTAGGCGCGAGGAAAGCGAGAATTAAATAGCCCTGGTCCTTTAAGTAGTTGCTTGACTTTGCATCATTCCATACGTATACTTTTTTAAGCCGATCGGTGAACCTCGTTATCGTCCTCCCTTACTTCCTGATCCCCCTTAAACCATCTTTCAAGCTACGCATTTCAAGAGGTGTTTTATTGTCCTATACCGTAAAACAGATCCCCTCGCCCAATCATTGGAACGGGCGCGAAAGGCATACTCCTTTATGGCTCATCCTGCATGGCACCGATGCAAACACACATGATGATGATGGGGCCTACGAGACGGCTGGCTGGTTCCAGACGAACTCCGTTTCAACCAACTATGTCGTTGGCAGGCACGGACTCGTGGCGCAGTGTGTGCAAGAGTCCGATGCACCCTACGCGAACGGTGGCGTGACCAATTCCCCAACCAGACACCATGATCCCTGGTGGTCCTCTCACCTGAATCCTAACCTCGTGACCATCTCGCTCGAACATGTCAAACATGCTGGCAACAATAATGCCGATGCTCTGACACCCGCACAACAGCAAACAGCATTCGCGTTAATCTACGACATCTGTAAACGTAACAAGATCCCGATGAGGCAGGCCGACGCGCAAGGGGGAATTACCGGGCACTTCTCAATGGACCCTCTGCAGCGCGAACATTGTCCTGGGAATTATCCCTGGAATGCACTATGGACCTACCTCAATATCAGACAAGAACAGGAGCAACCAGAAGTGAGCGAAGTCGCACATTTTAATCAGGCCGATCAGTTTCTACCAGGAAGGTCCGCTTATGAGTGTGGATTTTATGCAACATATGTCGCAAAGTCGATGGGGCAGCAGGCACCAGCCCTTTCCCCACAGCAAATATCCGCTCAGGCGCAATCAGCTTATACACGCTATAATGGCTCGAACAGTTCCGCGAACATGGACGGAATGAGCCTGCCACAGTTGTACAGTTTATTAAAAGAGGTTGGACTGCATTATCAGGGAACGAAGCCCGATCTGGCGCATATCCAGGCGTGGTTGCGTGCTGGCTATCCACTGATCGTGGCCGTTGCCGAACCCTGCATCCATGATCTGGATTTGAACGATAACGTGCCCTATCCCTGGACGCCAACGGGCAACCATATAATCGTCTTAACGGGCCTGGATGGCGACAACTTCTACGCGCGCGATACGGCGAATATCATCGCACCCAATACCCTGCGCCCCGGACCAAGGCGCTACGATGCCCATGCCATGGCACGTGGATTGGTCTCGGCGACTGCTGTAGTCCCTTCCTGGCTCCCTATCCCGACGAAAGATATTGATCCGAACTCTCCCCCTCTAACAGTGGGCATCAATGACCTCGCTGGCTGGCACGATGATGGCACGACGCTTACGGCCAGTAATGGCATCAAAGTCGTAAAGGGCTTCCGTGTGAAGATCCTCTCCAGTACATGGGACGCCGGGAATGTTCCCTATGAGCCTGAGCATCCCATGAACGGCGAGTACACAGCTCTTCAAATGGGCACAGAAGGCTCTGGCCAGTTGTTCCGTGATTGCTACCTGCGCTGGACACCTCAACACGGTGTCTACTTTGATCGTCTCGGGAACGCCCTCTCTGTATACATACAACTCAATAAAGAACTTCAGACAAAGATAGACACATTGACCAGAGAGCTTGCTACAAAGTCTGTAGCGACTCCTTTGACCCCCGAAGTACTCCAGACTATTGCGCAAGTAGAGAACTCCATCAAGCCGCTGGCAGACCTCTATAGCGCTCTCCTCACCTTGAAAGGAAAATAACCATGACAATTACAAATGAGCAGATTTTAGCCCTCATCTCAACCCTCGTTCCTGTGATCGTCTCGCTGGCGGCCTACCTGTATTCCATCCTGGTCAGCAAGCTGCCAGTACAGAAGCAAGCTCTCTTACAGCAGATAGCCACGCAATCCGTCCATATGGCCGAGCAGGTTGTCGGGCCTGGGAACGGCATGCAGAAGCGCACCATGGCGGAGGATGCCATCAACGCGAGCATGAAGAGCCTGGGCTTGAATGTGGCTCCCGCGTTAGTAAATTCCGCCATCGAGTCAATCGTGTTCGCACTGAATCGGCAAGCTCCTCATCTGGTTATCGAACCTGTGGATACATCGGAGGTGCGTGGGTGATATTACTTTAATCCTCTATTGTTACTCCTCCTCATCCAACACGTATAAAAAGAATATCGCCTTGCTACATATACTCTAAAAGGGGTTTAAAAATATGTCTCTATCAGCTCAGCACTCTCCATCCACGCACGAGGCCACTGCCCTGCAATCCCTCAGTTTTGAAGAGCGCATTCAGCGTGGCGCAGAGAACGCCATTCGTTGCATGGGCGTGACCGCGCAGGATCGCGTCTTTATCCTGACCGATTTCCACCGCGAGTCCATTGCACGTCGTGTGGCCTCTATTGCGCTCTCCCTGCATGCTGATGTAACTGTCCGTTTCCTCGAACATTACGGAACACGCCCCCTGACCGTCTTTTCCGACGAGTTGCGCAACGACCTTCTCCAGACTCGCCCAACCGTAACCTACTATATTGCAACCGCTCAACCCGGCGAGATCTCTTTCCGCATTCCTCTTCTCCCCTTCCTGGTGAACGACTTGAAGGTGCGCCACGGTCATATGATCGGTATCGATGAGCGGTTAATGACAGAAGGCATGTGCGCCGATTATGATGAAGTTTTTGCACTGACAAATCAGGTGTACGAGCGCGTGCGTAACGCGAAAACGATCCATGTCACTTCTGCCAAAGGTAGCGACGTGACTGCAACGTTCCATCCAGACTGGAAATGGATTCCCTGCCATGGCCGCTATCATGAACAAGGCAAATGGGGCAATCTCCCCGAAGGTGAAGTGTTCACCGCGCCTGCTACCGTCGATGGTACTCTGGTCTGTGAAGTCCTGGGCGACTACTTCTCCGAAAAGTATGGTGTCCTTGCTCAACCTCTGACCATCACCGTTAAGGATGGGTATGTAACCACTGTGAAGAGTGAAAACGCTGCCCTTGCTCAGGAAGTGCATGATTATCTCTTCTCCGTCCCTAACGGCAACCGCGCCGGTGAGTTCGCAATTGGCACGCTCACCAGCCTGAAACAATTAAGCGGCAACCTGCTGCAGGACGAAAAGATGCCTGGCCTCCACGTCGCCTTTGGCAATCCTTATCCTCAGTTCACCGGCGCTGATTGGGACTCTCAAATCCATGTCGATGTGATTCCTACCGATTGCACGATCGAAATTGATGAACACACCATTATGCAGAATGGCAAATTCATCCTCTAAATATCATGCATAATGATAACTAGTAGGGGTAAGGGGTGGCGGTGGATGGGTGGAAGGGGCCTTGTGCTTACCC
>JACDAE010000497.1 GCA_013695595.1 Ktedonobacteraceae bacterium
CGAGGAAAGCGAGAATTAAATAGCCCTAAACCTGACGGGCTTTAAGAAGCTGAGACGGTGAGCAGGATGGCTACCTGCACCGTTGCTCCCTCAGAACCCGATGACAACGTCAACGTTCCATAGTAAGAACCCGGCGGCAATCCCTGTGCGTCTACCCTGGCATTCATGTACCCTTCAACCCCAGCATCGAGTGTCCCTGACGGTGGTTCCGCGCTTAGCCAATGCCCTTGATCGTTCGTCGTAGTACTGGCACTCCAATTAAGAGGTTGATTGCTGCTATTTTGCAGGATAATCGCTTTACGCACGGTTCCTTGACCCACAACCATTGTAAATGACAAGTTTAAGGGTGTGATTGTGAGCGCTGATGGAACTGCCGCAACTCCCATTGTTACTGTTAATGTTAAAGGAGTACTACTCAATGGCGTAAACGTAATATGCCCGGTATAAGCAGCGGCAGCAAGTGCGTCCCGATGAACCATGATCTGGACGTTTTCGCGTCCCGAAAATACGCTATTGGGCGCAGAAACCGTGAGCCACGGTTGATCGCTACGTGCATGCCAGGTGATTTGTCCTCCCCCATTATTAATAAGCGAGATCATCTGATTTGAAGATATAACTGGAACTGCCACCCCAAACGTCAGGTTGGCAGTCGATAATTGCAACGCAGGTGGTATGGCTGGAGGCTCTTCTATCGTAATAGCTGTCGACACACTCAAGCTGGCAGGTTCATCAATGGCATGAATAAAATGCTGTCCAGGACCCCAATCATCCGAGATTCTCAATTGTAACGAGAAAGCCCCTTGCGCATTTGTCTGCAATGATAAAGGACGTTGATTGCTCGCAAAGAGTGTCTTATTTATGTCATAGGTAAAAGTAACCGTGCTGTGTGCATGAAAACCCTTACCGCTTATCGTTAATGTGTCATGAGCGCGTAATATGGCTGGAGATGCTGTTATATGTGCCATACTCGTTGAGGTAGATTTTTTTAACAGTACAATAACAAAAATGCTACTCGCGAGTAAAAAGAAGATACACGAAATAGCGAGCAAGACGGCAATCGATCTTCGTGTTAAAAACCATTTCTTGCGTCTATAGAATGCAGGGCCTTCGATGGCTGGAAATTCGGCTGCGGAAGGATCATCATACAGCTCTGAAATGCTAGCTCGGCGTCTTAACGCTGGGTCTGTAACGGGCAAAACAATATGTTCTGGTCCAGGCAAACTTGCATGCCAGTTTTCACTATCCTGCACCGTTGAATGCTGGACTGCAATCTTATTTGACTGATATGGCTGATCTTCAGGATGCAGGCCTGAATAGTGACCGGCTCGATGCGGTGATGCAGGAGGAATGGAAGGTTGCGTCCACTCACGTGTAGAAGGTCTGGTTCTCTTTTGCACAAACGCATGGCCACAACGGCTACATATCTGCGCATCAATTCGTTGTAACTTGTGGCAGTAGACGCACCTTTTAGTTTCCATCTATGTTATTCCCGGAGACTAACTTTCTCATAACCATCACGCCTCGTCCTTTTCACCATATGAATATATCTGGATTTATAGACGTTAACACGTGATGATTCTCAAATTGGCCTCAATATGTATCGATAATTGCCAATAACTTTCTTATAGTAGCATTATTGTATCACATTCAGGAGTATTAACCCCACTACAAGCCCTTACAGAGCCTGTAGTGGGGTTTCATTATGCATTAGAAGGCGTTGACAGACACGCCTGTCTGGTCGCCTGCAACAGTGAGAGAGGCGGTGCCAGTATAACTTTTCGTTGCGTCGCTACCACTGGCCGAGATCGTCCCGGCCCCCAGAGCCACGTTGGTAAAGGTATAGTTGCCATTTGCATCAGCCGTAGCCGTTAAATTGGCACCACTGCCGTCTTTCATCGTAACTGTAGCGTTCGCAAGAGGCGTTGGAGTGGTACAGGAAGTATCGGGGCATGCGTTCACAGTACCGGAAATGGTGAAGCCTGCTACAACCAATGTTACAGGGATCGTTTGTGGGCTTCCCGCCAGTTGTGTACCGTTCCCATCTGTGTACGATAGCGCGACCTGTGTCGTGTATGTACCAGGCGTAAGGGTGCCAATTGCAGGTGTGACTTTTATACTGGCAGACTGACCATCAGCGGTAAATGAGCCAGAAGCCGGTGAGGCGGTCAACCACGATGCCTGAGAACTACTGATCGCCCATCCCATAGGCCAGGCACAATTACCTGTTGCACCGAAAGATTCTGTTTGTGGAGCTGGATCGCTGCCACCCTGTACTGCATTGAACGTTAATGCACTTGATGTTGGCGCGTTCAGGGTGCATGGAACCTGCACATTCATAGTAACCGTTGTCATTTGAGGACTTCCACCAGCAACAACCGCACCGCTCGCGTCAGTGCCGCCTATTTGAGCGCTGACATTATATTGTCCTGCTGGTAATGTGCCTATACCTGGTGGTGGGATTATGGTTCTGACTTTGATCGTTAGTACTTGTGTTCCCCCAGGTGCTATCGTACCCACTCTGGGAAGTATAGATATCCAGGCTGGTCCGATTAGCGGATTACCACCCGTGACAGATATAACCTTCCAGGCGAGGTCACTTTGCCCCGTATTGGTAATTGTCATAGACTGAGGGGCAATTCCTGTTTGCCCTTGCATCACATTGAAATTGGTATTCAATGGCGAAATTGACATAACAGGAGCGCCCGGTGGTGGAGGTGTCTGGACTATGAGTTGTACAAGTATTGACTGTGTGTTCTGTGTTGGAGACATCGTCAGGGTTATCGTGCCAGGATAGGTACCAGCCGCCAGATTGGCGGTATTTACCGCTACTGTTGCCGTCGAGGTTGTCACGCCCTGCAATTGACTGCTGGCCGGAGTAACCGTGAGCCAGGGAACAGAGGTTGTGGCACTCCACGAGGAGGTCCCTGAACAGCTTGCGCTGGTGGCCAGCGTTAATGACTGTGTGTTCGGGTTTGCTTGCCCATACACTCCTGTAAAAGATAGTGCATTTGTGTTTATCATTAAAGAGCAACGTGGTTGTACAGTAAGTGAGACATTCACGCTTTGTGGATTATTAATTGCTTTCTTATCGGCAGTAAATAGCAATGTACTGGTATATGAACCAGGCAACAGGCTATTGCTTTGTGCGCTTACCTGTATAGTTGTTGTTGCATGGGGAGCAACTGTACCCTTTTTCTGATCTGCATTGAGCCAGTTTGAAGAAATACCGCTTGCAAGCACGAATGCTCCTCTACCATCAACTGTGGGCGATGGGTTAGAAAGCGACCAGTGAAGGGGCTGCGTTCCAGGATTGCTCACTGTCAGTGGTTGAGAAGCGGGATTGGAGCCACCATCTGTTGCGGTAAACGAGAGCAATGCTGGCGTCACCTGCAATACAGATATACCACCGGGGGGCAATGGAAGTACCATCATCTGCACCTGGACGGTGGCAGACGTACCCACGCTGGAAGTGATCGTAATTGTTCCATTATAGTCTTTGTTAGGTTTAAGATTAGCGCGCTGTCCTGCCACCGAGATCGTCTGGCTATCGCTAAATGTGCCCTGGCTGGGCGCTACAAGCAGCCAGGAACTGTTACTGCTTGCAGACCAGGTGATCGAGCCACTGCCATCGTTGTGCATACTCAATGGACGAACAGAGTTGGCACCTATAGGTGCTTGAGCCAGATCGATGATCTGTGTATCAACAACCAGATGTGGTGGACGCGTTGGGCCTGCATTCATGATATGCAGCGATGTTTGAGCTGTATAACGTGTGTTATGGTCTTCGGCCTCGATCGTATGAAAGCCTGGATTCCAGGTGTTTTCAACATACATCGAAGCCTCTGCATTGCCACTCGCATCCACTTTGATATATGATCCGAGAGTAGCTGCGGGCGCTTTGAGGGTCACTGGTACATCCATATCACGTGTGACATAGACAGAAGAAGACGACGAAAAGTGTTGGAAGTGTAAAACTACACTTTGACCGTATGTTACTTCAGTCAAAGAAAGCGTAAGCGTCGGCGAACCAACGAAATTGGATGTAACAATTTTATGTGTAGTAGGCCTTTTGTTGAGAAAAGCAATAGATACAAGAACGCTATCGATAGTCAGCGCGAGGACCGCAAGCACTGTGAGACTGGCGAAAATAATGCGTAGACGGGATGCGCGTTTACGTACGGCAGGCAGTTTGAAGGTAGCCACGCCTTCTTTTTCAGCGGCCACGCGACGTATGTCTTCCTCCTCGATGCGTGCGGCGGCGATGCTATTAGGGAAGCTGCGATGATTCAAGGGATCGGTGCGATTGGACCAACTCTCCGCATTAACCTCGCCGGAATCACCATCATTGAGCCAGGGCCAGAGGTCGGGAAGGGTACCACCTAGATCATCACTTTGCTCATCGTCAATGTTGAAAAGCTTTTGCTCAGGCATTGATGGTAATGGAGTACTGTGACGCTGAATCTCATCCGAAATGTCACGCAGCGGAGAGAGCCGCGAACTTTTTGGTTTGCGTTGATGATCGGGTTCTGCCGCAGCAATACGTCTTGCCGCATCGTTTAAACGGTTTAGTGCCTGGTCAACACGATTTACTTCTATACTGTAAATTGATGGTTGAGGAGTAATAGGTACTTGCACACCAGGGCTGGGGGCCGTGATACGTTTTGCAATATCATCCTCTCTATGAGAGGCTTTTCCCTCAGCCTGATTGGACGATATAGCGACGTGTTGCGATGCCGCAAGAGCGGATACATCCTTCTCAACACGGGTAACGTCACCAGGAGCAGGTCGTCCCTGCTTCTGTAAAAGAGCTTCGCATTCGTTACAAAATAGAGAGCTCACACTACATTGCCTGTTACAACGCAAACACTGCTTCATATCCTAATCTCTTCTCAAACAATCCAGGTATACGCTTTTTATTTTACCACTCATGCCACTTGCTCCACACAACCGACAATCTGTACTCGTTGCATCCCTGCCATACCTGATATACTTTATAAGTTCGATTGTTAGTAGACCTTTACTAATTAAACGGAGAAAAAAGAGTTTTGTCACATCTATTCTACGAGAGTACTATGGTTCTGGAAAAAATTGCTCTGTTTCTATCCTTTGAGACAGGGCTATTTCATTTTCGCTTTTCCTCTGGATTCGGCCCGCAAGCGGGCCGAAAAGGGTTACGGGT
>JACDAE010000504.1 GCA_013695595.1 Ktedonobacteraceae bacterium
AGTCAGGTAAGTGCTCAATTGCAGTAGTTTCTCCCGCACAGAGTCGAGTTCGAGCAAGTTCTGGCGTAGCTCCAACTCCATGGGCACGAAGGTTGCGATAACGTAGACAACCTGGCGGGACTCTTCAAGGTTGAGTGCGGCAGCCGCAAAATGTTCAGGCATGGTCTGTACAAGAGCAACCATGCGTTGGAAGTAGCCAACCACATTGCGTTTGATTGCCTCAGTCTCGTTATCTTCCTCTTGCGTATCGGGCTGCAAGGCCACATGCGCCATGAGATAGGGCTTTTCCTGCGTAAATTCGCCGATGACGACGCGCTCCAGGCCTTGAACAGCTATTTGGAGTGTCCCATCGGGCATACGGAACATACGCCCTACACGAGCAACGGTACCGATTCTAAAGATCTCATCCGGTCCCGCCTGCTCTACTGCGGCAGATTTCTGAGCAACCAGCACAACAAGGCGATCACCGCGCATAACATCGTCGATCAAGCGGATTGAGCGCTCCTGACCAACGCCTAATGGTTGCACAGAGAATGGATAGACAACCGTATCTTTTAAGGGCAGGACAGGCAAAACGTCGGGAATGGTCAGGTGCTCTTCATTATCCTGCGTAGAACGCTGCTCATCCTGGTCAAAAGAAGCTAATGGATCAATGTCGTCCGACTCCATAAATTGTTGTGTATCATCAGGATGCTCATCATTCTGGTTCTCTATTTCATTTTCCGCTGGTTGCTCATTGATTTGTGCATCAGTATTGGCGTCAGGGTGGACCTCTTCTACCAGTTCTTTCTGTTCCAAATGTTCCAATTCTTGATTGGTGTCTTTTTTCTCCATAAACTTTCTCTATGATCAGATCATATTCCTACTCTTTTATTCCACTATTTTGAATGTGAATGCGTTCAGTCTGGCTGGGAAGAACACCTGGGAGATGTACCCAGAGAAAGCCGTTTTCGTAGCGTGCCGTGACTGAATCGCGTTCAACGGGAGATGGAATAAATACTTCGACACGAAATGGGCCATAACGAATTTGCGCCTCGTGATAACATAAATTTTTGTGAGCTTCGTTATGTTCGTCACGCCTCTCACCACTAATCACCAGGGCATTTTCATAAAGAGTAACATCTATGTCCTCTTCTTTCATTCCAGCAAGCTCAATTTTGACCGTCATCCCATCAGCCGCCTCACAAACATCCGCCAGTGGTCGCCATGTAGTAGAACGATGGAGTATGGATTGTTGACTCTGGTGCAATGCGTCATTCAAAAGTTGACGATAACGCTGCTCCATTTGTTTCGGTGACCCATCGATATAACGATAAGTGACCTGCCGATAGCGCATTCGCATGGATGGTTACCTCTTATAAAAAAAGGCAAAATATATGAGAGTCTGCTATATCCTTTGCCTTCTCCAATTACAAGATTATGCGAGAGATGATAGACCTACCCACGTAGGGTGCTCTAGCCTTCCATTGATTATGACACGCTATAGATGAAATTGCAAGATCATTTGACGTGTTCCAGTCAATATGCTACTATATTTTTATATCTTTCGTCGGTGTTCATAATGATGCAAACTAATTCATTGATGTAACCATCTGGTAGATGCAATTCGTGATAGCAGTAGAAGGTACATCATTTTCTGAAGCTGACGAGGTATGTTCCTTCTAGAGCAAAGAGGCAATGAGGGTCGCGTTTTCACCTACCTTCCATCGTTGGGAGATCAAGCGGCTGAACACCTCCAGCTCAAAGGGTAGAGGCCAGTCTTGCCGCTGCCCGACAATTAAAGGATGATGGTGATTCAAGGATGGCCTGAGCGTCATCCCCAACGACGAGGGCAAAAGACGACATGATCACCCAAAAGATCAAAGGTTGGCTGAGCAGGCTATTCGCATGGTGGCCCTGGAAGCGATCTCCAGAGACCAGTTATGCACAGGCCATCAGCAACATGAATTCTGGTATGACGCAGGAAGCAATGCTACGAAACACAGTGGATGGACCATTGCCACAAACTGGCAGTACGTCTGTAGCCGTTGAACAAGGGAGAGGTGAAGATATCCCGGAGTCGAGTCGGCCCACTACCGAAGAGCGCCCTGAGCAGATTTTACCATCTCATCCCTTTACGGCTGAAGAAACTCCCAAGCCTCCCACGGATACAGAGAAAAAACCACTCGCTGTAGAAGCTCCTCCTCCTTCCCCCACTCCTGAGCAGAAACTGGCGTTTTTGCAGTACCTCGTAAAGCGTGGCACTATCAATGAAGGCTTTAGCGAAGAGCAACTCCCCAGACAATATAAGCAAAAACCGTAGGGACCATATTTATAGCGTCTGGCAATTCATTGAAGAATATCCCCACAATACCGCAAAATTGGTAGGGGACCCGGTTCTACCGGGCCCCCTACCATCTTTTCAATAAATACGGTATTTGGGGCGCGTTAACGCCCCTATATTCCTGGCACTACAATCCAGATGAATACCCCTGAGCTTTGGCCTCTTCTTCAGTCGTGAAGTAAATGACATCATTTTTTTCAGCATTTGAGGCCACCAATTGCTCAAGAGGCGTCATGACAGGATAGTAACGACGCGTCTCCACAATACCGATGAACGCTGTATTGGCAGGGATCGCCTGCGTAACAACCGGTGCCCGGTCCTCCTGGTCAACCACCGCAACCACGGGTGTGTTCTCTTCTACCAGCGCAGACACCACTGGCTGATGCACAATCGGTCCCGTAGTAGTAGTGCTAGTATCTTTTGTTCGCACCGAAGAAGAGTGGATATTAAGATATCCATTCTGCGATACTGGATAGCTCTGTTCTGCCTCCAATTGTTGCTGTTGCTGTACACGTTGTCGAATAAGCAGATAAGCGGCAACCCCGGCAGCGGACAGGCCAACTACAAAGCCTGAAATCACCCAGAACGTGCCGTTGCGCTCGGAGATTTGACGTGTGGCCTGCTGACTACGTTTGTTCAACTCTTTTGTGACCTGTTGACGACGCTTATTCAGCTCTTTTGAAATGCGTTGACTGCGTTTGTTCAGCTCTTTTGCGACCTGTTGGCTGCGCTTGTTCAGGTCTTTATTGAGTTTCTTGCCACGCTTCCTCAGCTCTTTGCGGGCTTCTTTACTGCGCGTCATCAAGTCCTGGGAAGCGTTCGTTCCACGCTCGACCAGATCGTGCGTCATTTCACTACTACGTGCCATCAGAACCTGAGAAAGCTTTGTCCCACGCTCAACGAGATCCTCAAGATCCTGGACCAGTACCTCGCCGCGCTCCTGCAATGTATCACTGAGAGGTTGCTTCACGACCAGGATTTTCTCTCCATCATCTTCGACAACATATGCATCTTCAACGTCTGCCGGGCGTTTTCCGCTACGTTCGAGGCGATCAGCCAGGCGTGACGCAAGCATATTAATAACTGGACTGAGGACGGTCAGCGTCGTGGTGCCGACCTGTAGTAAACGTTGGGTTCCTGACTCGGTTTTTTGAGTATCTGTCATCGTCTCACCTCCACGAATAATAATAAAGGGTGTATGCTGTTTTTACTCTTATGGAAAACGAGCAATTTCCGCACCCCTGCTGGTTTCTCTAAGGGATATATTTCTACTCATCTCATTATAATCCTGCGGTGAGATGGATAGGGTATAAACTCGTATACGTGCCATCAAGGTACATAGGATACAAATATACCACATCTTTTTGTAGGGGATGCGCTGATGATGCTTGAAAAAGATATAAATACACCTGGAACAGCGTTGTACCAGGGTATTAGTTGAATGTTGAGGAACTGGAAAAAGGTCGTACCTAAAAATCCTCGGTCGCGAACTCGCTCAATTGGAGGACCAGGCGGCAGAAGTGTAGCATAGCTGAAGCGGATTCTAAATATGCCTCATCGCTAGTCGCTGCCTGTTGTGTAATTGTAGCGCGGCGACGTAATGCGCGTAGAACCACCATTACATCTTCTTTGAGGGAGGTATCAAGGTCTCCACGTTGCATCAGAAGAACAACCTGGCTCACGATCGAATCGACTTCACGACGCATTAAAGTCAAATCATTCATCCATGCCTCGTCCTCATCATCCCCCTCGTAGCCACCGTCCCAAAATAGTGCATCAGCAAATTGCTCTCGCCGCTTGACATCGCTGCGCATAGGCTTGCGTGTCGGTCGGAGGTGAGCTTTGGTTTCTTCTTGCTGTACACCTAGCTCACGCAGTAGCACGGCCAGTTCTTCTTCCCAGCCAGCCATAGAGCACCTCCATGTAAAACAAGCGCAAACAGTGATCTGAGTCGGACTCTCAAGACCGCAGAGTTCTATGCAGCGAAGGAAGACGACGTATCCCGCCTTTATGAGGTCTACCTGTTCTGAACCGAACCCTATCTGAAGTGTAACACAGTGTCCGATGCTTGTAAATGGCCCGAAATGTCTGTTTGCATCTCCATCTTGACCAGTAAAAAGGCAAAAATACACAACAAATAGGGTAGGGTACCAGGTAATGCTCTTTAAAAAATTGATGTGGATATCGGTACGATTGACCGAGGAACCGATGGCGCGAGACACCCCGGAATAATAAATGGCTCTGTTGGCAATCGAAAAGGACATCCAGCAAGGATCAGTACCAGCGTAGCGACCCAATTGATGGACGCTCTAAATTGGGTCGCTACGCTGGGAATTTACCGGACAGGCGCGCTTCCTTTCTATTCAGTGATCGAACCCTGAAGCAGAATATTACGTGAAGAGGCCCCCACCTGAATCTGATAGGTGCCCGCCGTAATAGCCCACGCATGCTTACTGGCATCCCAGTGCTGGAAAGCCCTTGCATCTAACGCAATAGATGCATGACCAGTCGCACCTGTCCCCAATGCTATTTTCTGGAAACCCTTGAGCTGTATGGGTGGCTCACCCGCTGCCGCTGGCATGCTCACATACACCTCAGCAACCTCTGAACCAGAACGGTTCCCTGTGTTGGTAATATCAAACGCGACCGTGGCTGTGTTCCCTGAGCCTGCCGTGATCTTCAGGTTGCTATACTTGTACGTGGTATACGAGAGGCCAAAACCAAATGGGAAGAGAGGCGCGACCTTATGGGCATCATAGAACCGATACCCCATATCCAGCTTCTCAGAATAGTTGACCTGCAGATTGACGCCCGGATACTGGGCCGGTGTGCTGGCTGGCAGATCTGTGACCAATTTAGGAAATGTAATGGGCAGTTTCCCTGAAGGGTTCGTCGCGCCAAAGAGGATCGATGCGACAACATTGCCATCCTCCTCACCGGGATACCAGGCTTCCAGGATAGAGGAGACCTGATTCACCCAGGGCATAAGAATGACCGAGCCACTTTTTACCACAACAATGGTGTTCTTATTAGCAGCGGCCACCGTGGAGATAATAGAATCCTGATTATCGCTCAATGAAATCGGGTAATCAGTGCCCTCTTTACGGGCATCACCAACCATGACAATCGCAACATCCGCAGCCTTCGCGGCAGCAGCAGCGGAGGTGAGATTACTGCCATCATTGTAGGTGATTGTAGCATTGGGTGCCTGCTTTTGCAGACCCGCCAGAGGGGTAACGGTATAGATCGGGTGCACACCTGCGGTACCACCACCACCAGATTTGGCGACACCAGCCCAGGCGTTCATTCCAATCAAGGCAATTGAGTGCACGTTGCTTGCATTGAGTGGTAGCAGACTGGCACTATTTTTGAGCAAGACAGAACTGGCCTCACTGATCTTACGTGCGGTAACACCGTCTGCACTCCCGGTAGCGGCTGGGATCGCTGTCTGTGCCACTGGTGGAGCATCCCACAATCCTAACTGCATGGTAACACGAAAGCGACGAATAAGCTTATCATCCAGGACCGACACCGGAACCGTTCCTGCCTGGACGGCTGCTTTAAGTGCGCTTCCAAAATACTTACCCGATGCCATCTCCAGATCCAGACCGCCCAATGCGGCATCTACCGTATTGTGTGCTGCACCGAAGTCAGAGGAGACAAATCCCTGAAAGTTCCAATCTCCCTTCAAAATCTGGTTCATAAGTACCGAATTGTCGCAGGCCCATTGACCGTTGACCTCAGGATAGGAACACATTACTGCATCGACGTTCCCCTGTTTGACGGACATCTCGAACGGTGTCAGGTAGAGTTCGCGCATCGTGCGTTCATCAATAACACTGTTACTCGTCTGACGGTTTAGTTCCTGCTCGTTGCCTAGATAATGTTTGGCCTCCGCGATTTCGCCCTGGCCCTGAATCCCCTGGATCTCATTCGCGGCAATGGCACCTGCTAGCAATGGATCTTCTCCCAGGTTCTCGAATGTGCGGCCATTTTGTGGTATACGTGCCAGATTCATGTCCGGTCCTTCTACCATATCGTTGCCAAGGATTTTTGCCTCTTTGCCGATAACTGTACCATAACTATTCGCCAGACCTGTATCCCAACTGGCAGCCAGTGCAAGTGGAGCTGGCAGGGCGGTTGCAGGTGCACGTGGGCTAATCGTCCCGTAAGAAACGCCCGCCGAGCCATTCGTGATCACAAATGCTGGAATGCCCAGACGTGTTATCGCTGGCACAATACGCAAATTTGGTGTAGTACCACCGACGCCGTGCACCTCTAGTATCTTTTCATCCAACGTCATCTGAGCAACGATGGCCCGTGCTCGTGCATCTGGAGTTGCCAGGGAACTTGCATTGACCATCGTTGGTGCTACAAGTCCAAATAATGCCACACCGCTCAGTGCGATAACGAACCACAAGCGTTGTAAAATTCGTCGCATAGCTTGCTCTCCTTCTTTGTAAACTAACTTGTCTGTAGGATAACCATAGACCGATAATCCGCCAGGATAGTAATATTGTGATGCCCGATTTGCTATAAGAGGAATTTGCTGGATAGAGAACGTTTTCTACCTTGCGCGGCGTTTATGGAAATACACACTAATCCTCTTATAGACTTATAGGGAGAGTGGGGAAAGTATTTTCCCGTATAATGAGCCTGTATGCTTACACCGGGAGCCTTGAACAGCTTTTGTCAGGTAGTGCTACGGTACATCGAGGTGATTTTGCCATCCATGGCCATTCTTTCCTTTCTTCTTAACTGCCTATGAAGCAGCTATTAGAAAAAAATCTTTATTTCTTCTTACATCCCTGTCAGGAACCACATACAAGAAATATACTCGGTTTAGCGGAAAATGTCAACGCCCGGCTTCTATGCAACGGTCAGAGGCATGTGCTCCGACCGTTGCATAAAAGCCATTTTTAAAAAGGCAAAATGTGTGCTGGCAGATGAGGGAGAACGGGAAGTAAGGCCAGGATGGCCAGCGCAATCATAAGCAAAAGAGTGAAGTATATTTCTAATTTTACAGTCTGAAGCATCGCTATGTGAATGCTGGCCGGGGTATCAGTACGCACGATGCCACTAATGATGAGTACCAGGAGAGGAAATGTCCATAATGCGATGAGAAGTAGATGAGGGCCATGATGAGGTACTGCGAGGAAAACAAGGATGGCATAAGCGCTCACGAGGAGCACGAGTAACCAGATACGACTCCAGCGCATACCAATAAACGTTGCGATAGTATGTTTGCCAGCCAGCAGATCGCCTTCCATATCACGCATATTGTTGAGATGAATAATGGCCGCAGCGATCAGGCCCAACGGCAGGCTATAGATAAAAGAACTGTAGACAACATGTCCTGCCTGTACGGCGTACGCGCCCATTGTGATCAGAGGGCCGAAGAGTAGAAATGCGATCAGCTCACTCAGCCCCAGAGAAGCAAGCGCACGTGGAGGAGCACTGTAGAAGTAAGCACAGAGTACGCCGATCAAGCCAAACAGGTAGAGTACTACTCCGCCAGTACTGGCGACAATCAGGCCGAGTAGAAGCCCCAGTCCCAAGATAACCAGCCCGGATGTTAGCACACGAGTTGGTTTCACGAGACCTTGTTGAATCAGGCCACCTGGACCCAGAGCATTACTGCTATCGATACCGCGCAGATAATCATAATAATCATTGATAAGGTGTGCGCCCATTTGAAGTAACAGCAAGGAAACGAGCATAGCAACAAAAGGTAAAACACGGAAATGTCCCAGAGGAACATTTGCAGAGATGGTCTGTGTCCAGGCCAGCAAGCTCCCCAGGAGAGCTGGGAGGAGGGAGAGTGGAAGATAGGATGGACGTATGCCATCGAGCCAGACCTGGAGCCATTCATTTGGGGTACGCCGATATTCTGAAGGTTGTACTACTAATGGAGCAGGTATGCGGACAGAGCGCGTAGAAGCCACAGAGTGAACGGAGACCTCAGGTTCCAAGGAATGAATAGTCTCTAGTGAACCAATCGGAATAGTTGGCACTTCCTCTGCCAGAACGGAATCAGCGGTTACAACGCGAGTCGAAGCAGTAGTGCGAGATCGCATAGCTCCAGAAAAAGTCTTTTTGTGTTTTATATTTACTTCATCAGATTCAGTCGTTCCATTGTGTTGAGAATCTACCATGGTGGGCGTTTCTTGCACACGTATTGGTCCTGAATCAGAAGCTATGGTATCAGATTGAGAAGCGGTAGAATCAGCGTGCTTCATGTCTTTCTCCATATGCTCCCCCTCTCATTGTAAAGTCATCGTTTAAAGATGCTGTTGGGATGGATTTCGAGGCTCATAGAGTCTTCGTTGTTTGTATTTAACGTATATCTCGATTTGAGTCATATTTTTGCAGCTCTTGTTGCAACTTTATCATAGATTGTTGCAGGTGAGCCTGGCTGATGGCGGCGGTCAGGTCGCCGCGCGTCTTCTCCAGGATACCGCGTGCGGCGTCGGTTGTACGGCGCAGGCCACTGGTAATGGCGTCAGGAAAATCTACTGAAATGAGTAGAGCATAGATATCATCCATATAACGCAAGAAGATTTCACAATCATCATAGTTGCTGTGGCGTAACTGATCGAGCACATAGCGCCTTAACTCGCCTACCGCCTCGGCAAGACCATTCAGGTATGCGGCATAGCTGATAGAAAGCTCATCGGGTAAAGGGAGGGAGCGATGCTGAGCGAGGGCAGTAAATGTAATAGCTTCAGCATATTCTTTCTGTGCATCCTGTACAAAGCCAGCATAATAGATATCCTGATGGTCACGCAGATCAACCGTCATTTCAGCCAGCAGAGAGGCTGCTTGTGACATAAGTTCCTCGGCCATGCGAAACTCCTGACGATGAGTCGCGCGAATACTGTTAGCACAGTAGCGAACAGCGGTACGTGATTTCGGAAGTGCCCGTTCACGTGCGGCATGTTTGAGCGCAAGATGATCTATAGCTTCGCGACCAATCGTATCTATATTGTAGAGCATGAGCGATATTCCTTTCTATGGTATCTATAGTGTACCATAGAAAGGGTGAAGAAGACATTAGCAATGCATATTTTATTCAGCGGCATAGCAATAATGGCATTAGGGTGTCATGAGGGAGGTGCCGTTAATGTGCTTTTTATCTGTGCCCACCACGACTGCGGCGTGTTCTTTTATCGCTTTGCACAGAGAGAGGATAGACCTCGATCTCCGCTGGAAAGCTCATACGCTGCAAGTCGCCAGCCCAGAAAAGCAGTTTCATCATCTCAGCCACCGCATACAACATATGCTGTAAGGTTGCTTCACGGGCCTGCTCATAGGCAACGCTTCCTTCATACGCCGCCAGCTCCGCAAAGCCAACGCTCAATGGAGAGATGCCACTGAGGCGCACAAGATAGATATCCATCATTGTATCGCCCTTCTCTGTTGGCATCGTAACGCGTAATTCCGGTTGTTGATCAATAATATCCAGACGATAGAAGACACCATAATGGTCACGGGAAGCCTGGAAAATAGAGACCTCCGGTGCGGAGTCACTTTCATAATTGAATGATCGATCTTCAGGGCGTTCCATTTCCACTCCTAAGTCTGCCAGGAAGCTTTCAAATTGCTCATCGATGTTCACGTCTATCCTCTTTCATGTATAGAAACACGCTATGCTTGACACCGTAACCCTTCATTGCTCTATTCTGAATGTGCTATGAGAAAGTGGAAAAGAAGAGAGATCCGCATAGTGCATACTACACGGATCTCTCTTAAGCTATGAAAACAGACATTATTGAATGTGACTAAACAATGCTACAGGCTGCTCCATTCAGACTAAATGCCCTTGGAACAGGATTGCTACCACTCCATGAGCCATTGAAGCCAGGGGTGACCGAAGCTCCAGCCGGCAATGAGCCATTCCAGCTAGCATTCGTAACGGTTACGTTTGCTCCTTGTTGCGTGAAAACTCCATTCCATCCCTGCGTAACCTGCTGGCTGCCAGGGAAGGTGAAGGTCAATTTCCAGCTACTGAGAGCCGTTGTCCCTGTATTGGTGATCGTCAAGCTACCTGTGAAGCCGCCGGGCCACTGATTCGTAGTATAGTGCACTTTACAGGCACCAGATGAAACTGGCGTTGGCGTTGGCGTCGTGCCAGGAGTTGGTGTTGTGCCAGGAGTTGGTGTTGTGCCAGGAGTTGGCGTCGGAGGCACAGGCGTCGGTGTTGGAGGCACAGGCGTCGGTGTTGCCCCACTTCCTGGTTGGAACACAAGGGTCGTGATTGAGTAGGGCGCGATCTGCTGTGTCAATCCGCTGACCTGTGTTGATGTGATTGCACTGCTGTTCTCACCATAAAAGTAAGAAGTAGCGTTAGTAGCAGCCGTGTAGCCGCTCAAAGAGAGCGAAACGCTATAGGAGTTGTTTGGATCTTTATTGATCAACATCACCGCCAGGTTCCCATTCGCCTGCTTCACTGCATGCACGGCTACCAGGCTCTGGTTGGACGAAGACGAGACCATCGTATCCCCGGCAGTACCTAGCTTATTGAGCATCTGGAGGCCATAGTATGCTGGGAAAGGAGTATTGGCAGCCGGTTCGCAGACATTCGAAGTGGCGCTGGTACAGCTACCATTCGCTAATATACCATAGTCACCATATTGGGCGTTGCCATAAAGTGAAGAGCTTGTATTGCCGGCAACTGCGCCATTATGGAGAGTCCACCAGTCAACATTGGCGACACCATTCTCCAGCCAGGTCATGAAATTGTCGTCCTCGAACAATGGGTTTACCGTACTTACCGTTTGTTTGCCAGGGCCAGAAGAGACCGAATTCGTCTCTGTTACCAGGATCTGTATCGAGCTGGCACGCGCTCCACAATACTGATTGATTTCAGAACGTAAGGTGGAGACCATGCTCGCGATCTGACCGGGAGTTCCTAACAACGTGGCATCGGATTCGCCACCTGGATTTTGTGGATACCAGTGCGGAATAACGTAGTCGATGGAAGAGCAGGCCGTTGATAAAACGGTTGTGTTCCAGGGTTGTGGAGACGCAGAATTTGTGACTCCATCGGGCCAGTTGCCTGGTGTCGTGACAACAGCACCAACCTTGATGCTTGAGTCGACAGCTTTCATCGCCTGACTAAAAGCGACAACGTTATTGGCATATGTTGCCGAAGTATGAGCATGGAGATCTGTCTCCCATGAACCTGTATAGGTCCCATTGCCATAGACCTCATTGCCAATTTCCCAATATTTGATGCCATAGGTATGACCCGTACTGCTTCCGCCTGCATAGGTTGGCACCGGGCCGTTATAGCCTGCGCCCCCTTTATTGGCATACTGTACCCAATTTGCAGCCTCTTGTGGAGTGCCTGAGCCGTAGTCAACCGTGATGATCGGCTGTGCGCCAATCGATTGGATGCCACTCATGAAGCCATCAAAATTATTAGCCGGAGCGGCATATCCCCCATCCACCGTGTTCGATTGCCAGTGATAAACATCTGAAGTCGATCCACCTGGATAGCGCAGGAACTTAATACCTGCATTTTTTACAGCGGCGAGTGATGCACTGTCCAGCACATGCGAATCCCAGACGGCAGTGTTGACGCCCTGACTCATCGTGGTTAGTACGCCCCGAGATTGATTCGTGTTGACCGTAACCTGGGCACCGGTAGCCGCTGGTGCCGCCGACACATGCAAGGGGCCTGTCACTAGTGCAACCCCTAGTAGCAGCATCATTGATACTATGGCAAAGCTCCATACCCGCCATTTTTTGAGCCAGCCCGTACTGGCTAACATCCTTGTCATAAAAAAGTACTCCTTTTTCGCGAAACGCGTCACGTTTCAAGTAAGATAGATAAGCCGCTTTGTTTGCATCCTCTCTAAGATGCTCAATATCAACCCATTAGAAGGTTGCGCAAAGGCTTCATCACGATGAACATCGGCACTATCTATTGTACCGAACATACTAAGGAAGACCTGTTGTCTTCTTAACAAGATGACCCAACCTGGTGGTCTCTATGTCATCTGATTATATTCAAACGGGAACCCTTACATTTATAGAGGATAACATTACCCCTACAAAAAGTGCATCAACAAGTGCACGCAGTATTACCCACTTTTAAAAGTGTACATGAAGCGGATATCCCTGTCAAGTATAAATTTATTCAGTAATCAATCAGTTTTGTATTAGAGGAATTTTCCCTGGAAAAATAAGTCGTAATTTACATTGAATAATCGTGCTATGTACAAAAAATTGGCGCAAGCCCGAATGAATGTGTCAAATTCACCCTGATCTGCGCAAACATTTTCTTCCCGAAATACAGCCTGTCAGAAGAAGAGATTAGCCACCAGCACGCTTTACCTTATAGCCCAGGGCAGAAAGCTTGTCGATGACAATATCACAATGGTCACCCTGGATTTCAATGGTGCCGTCTTTGACGGTACCACCGGTGCCACAGTGTTTCTTCAATTGTTGAGCAAGGGCCAGCAGTTCATCCTGGTACGCCTGTACCCCGGTGATGACGGTGACGGTTTTGCCTCCACGTTTCTTACGATCGCGCATCACACGCACAATACCATCACTTTTTTTCGTTGTGCTCCCGGCGAGATTCTCGCATAAGCATTTTTTATATGGTTGCCCACATTCGGGACAGGTATTTACACGTCCGCTATCAGTAGAGTAAACAACATGATCAGACATAAAATGCTCCCTTCATCCGAACTTTGTGTGTTCATCTCTGTATCTACACGCAAAATTGCTAGCATACAGGAAGATAATGAGAAAATTGTATCATATACACGCTGACACTGCTTGTTGCTGATACATATATTGAAGGAATGGTAACGATAATAGCGGGAATAAACATGGGAAGGGCCATGCTTATGGACACAAGAAAAAATGACGAAAAGATCTGTTTTCATGAATAAGTGAGATCGCAGGTATCATACTAAGAGATAGTTATGACCTCTATGAGGTAAAATTAGTGTGTATCTACCTGTCGATCTGGTTTCGTATTACACAATAATGAATGAAAATGCAGTGCTTTTTCTTTTTGCTTCAAAGGATTTTATCTCTATGTCTGGATTAGAAGGAACAACACTAGATCATTATCTACTTCAACGTCGCCTGGGGCACGGGGGAATGGCTGATGTCTATCTTGCTTATGATAGTGCAACAGATCAAGATGTTGCGATCAAAGTGTTGAGCGGCAACCAGACAACATATCTTGAGCGCTTTCGTCGTGAGGCTGAAGCCATCGATAAATTACAGCACAAGCATATCTTGCCAGTCTATGATTATGGTGATCAG
The DNA here is from genome assembly GCA_013695595.1 of Ktedonobacteraceae bacterium. Taxonomy (GTDB): domain Bacteria; phylum Chloroflexota; class Ktedonobacteria; order Ktedonobacterales; family Ktedonobacteraceae; genus JACDAE01. The sequence goes on from JACDAE010000504.1 coordinate 13,613, forward strand.
GAACCCTGGCATTATCTTGTTATGCCCTACATTACCGCCGGCACCCTGAGTGATTTGTTGGATGATGGACCTTTATCTCTCCAGCAAGCAGACGATATACTGGATCAGATCGCCAGTGCGCTCCAATTCGCCCATGATCATGGGATTATTCACCGTGACATCAAGCCGTCAAATATTCTTTTAGGGGAGAATACCTATATTTTCCTGGCGGATTTTGGCCTGGCGAAGGCCATTGAGGGCACAAATGAGCTGACGCAGACCGGAGTGTTATTGGGCACACCCGAATACATGGCACCGGACCTTGCTGATGGTCCAGCGACGACAAGCAGTGATATTTATGCGCTTGGTATCTTACTCTATCAAATGGTAACCGGGCGTGTTCCATTTAGCGCGGATACCCCTGTTGCGGTCTATTGGAAGCAGATTCGTGATCAACCATTACCTCCCTCGCGCGTCAATCCTGAATTGAGCCTCGCCATCGATAGTGTTCTTATGCGCGTGCTAGATAAAAACCCGTTGCGTCGTTACCAGAGTGCGCGTGCACTGGCAAAAGCATTCCATGCAACATTGATGCTGCCCGATACAGGTGGGATACCACCATTGCCCCTGCGTGTGTTGGAAACCAGAGTTCAGGAACCAGTTTCCAGGCCACCTCTAGTAGAACAACGTACAATTCTACCTGCACAGCGACGCAAACTTAATAAATTGGCGACAATAGTTATCGCAATTGGCCTGGCGCTTTTTATTGTGATCCCCATGACGTATATCTACTACATTTATCGTTCGCATAGTGGACAGGCAGCCACTACTTCAGCCGCAATCGCAGTTCATGCTAAAGATGCAACCGCGACGCCACCTGCCAGTCACATACAACAAGGTACTTCTCCGGACCCACTCAGCGGGGCAAAATCCGCACAAAATGCAGTTCTTGCCAGCAAGCCTGTTCTTGTAGACAATCTCATTGACAATACCCTTAATCGCTGGACGGTAGATGGAAGTCATTGCATATTTGGCAGTGGTGGTTACATCGTGAATAACACACAGGTAAACTCTCTGCAATCCTGTCCAATGCTTAGTCCCACAGTT
>JACDAE010000532.1 GCA_013695595.1 Ktedonobacteraceae bacterium
GGGAAAGACCGTTCCCCCAAAGGGGTTGCTGATCAGGTTCCAGAGGATTGTGCGCCCAACGCTGCCCTCTTTCTCGGAGGCTCCAATGACCGCAATGCTCTTCGGCTCGAAGATCGCATTGAGAGGATGATGTTGCTTGTAACGAAAAACGGCGGTGGGAGCTGGATGGGCATCACCAGTACGTGTTGATTGTAACGCTAAATTGTTGTTATCATACATATCGCTCTCAGCAGCGGATTGGTCGTTGGGTTTGCTTCTATTCATGTGCCTGGTGTTCCTTCCATGTGATATCCTGTTTTCTATAATATGCATGCTTCAATGTTATCATTCTATAAAGGGGAAGTTCGTCGGTCTTCTTGCCATCTGATCTGGGCCTTATAGATATGGTAGGAGCCAGGACTCATGAAATGATCACGATCCGCTCCCATAGGATCACAGAGCAATCACGACATGCATTTCTGCGTCAGAAAATTTTAAAAAGAAGATGTGCGTCACTCCGAAAGGTTTGTGAATACGATGGCATTTGAGAATAAACAACGCGTTGCGCCCGGCACCATTGCCCTGGTCGGATCAGGTGAATATCTTCCCGTGATGAACGAGGTCGATACCTATCTTTTGAAAACGGTTGCAGGGGTGCAGCCTGCGCACGTTGCATTATTACCCACGGCAAGCGGCAAGGAACGGATGGGACCGAAATCCTGGAATGATCTGGGCTTCAACCACTTCACACAACTGGGCGTCGCCGACGTGCGTCCAACACAGATTATTGATCATGAGAGTGCCAATGATCCCAAACAGGTGGCTCTTTTAGAAGGGATCGATTTTTTCTATTTCTCCGGTGGCGATCCACAGTATACCGTCGAAACGCTGCGCGACACGCTGGCCTGGAAGAGCATCAAAGACGCGTACGAGCGTGGTGCGGTGCTTGCTGGCTGTAGCGCTGGCGCAATGATGCTCGGCGGCCACACGATCTCTATCCGTCAGGTGATGATGGGGAAAAGTGCCAACCTTGTTAATGCTCTTGGTATTATTCCGCAGCTGATCATCTTTCCCCACTTTGATCGTATGGCAGGTTTCTTAACTCAGAAACTGTTTCAGCATATATTGCACACTATTCCGTCAGAAAACACCGTTATTGGTATCGACGAAGAGACCGTCCTGGTACGCATCGCCCTGGATATAGAAGGCTCAGGGCAGGATCGCTGGCGCGTTATGGGCCGCCAGACGGTCAGCGTGTTTGGGGGTGATGGCTCAAAACGCGTGTTTAAGGGCGGAGAAGAAGTGCTTCTCTAAGCGCATTTGTGTGGATTTTGGGATGCTAGCAGCGTCGATTGTGACGCGAATGGGAGCGGGAAAGCTTAAGATGTAGGTAAAGAAAGTTTTAAATAAGCGTGGTTGAAGGATATATCACCGATCTCAAAAAGGAAGTGCTGCTATGTTTAAACGTATTATTGTCCCTCTCGATGGATCATCTCGTGCGGAACAGGCTCTGCCAGTAGCTGCACGTATTGCACGTGCCTCAGGCGGATCGCTTCATTTGCTGCAGGTGATCAGTCCCGTTGTTGATTATGGAGGATTGACCCCGGTGCCTATGTTGACGGAGCAATCGACTATGGCGGAGATGGCCCAATCAACTGGCTATCTTACCTCATTTGCCACGTTGCCAATGATGGAAGGCATACAAATTACCACTGAGGCTGTCTTTGGAGCACCGGCACGCCAGATTCTGGAAGTTGCAGGGTCTCGCGGTACCAACCTCATTGTATTGTGTAGTCATGGAAGAAGCGGCTTTACACGTTGGGCGCTGGGCAGTGTTGCCCATCAGCTTGTTCATCATAGCTCTATACCCATGCTTGTGTTGCGTGAGCACGAAGTAAACTCTCTCCTCTCACATGGGGATGATGCCCAGACGTTGCGTACGATTGTTCCGTTGGATGGGTCTGAACTTGCTGAAAGTGCATTGTGGCCTGCCGCGTACCTTACATCTGCCCTTGCTGCACCCGCTCAGGGAGCATTGCACCTGGTCCAGGTGGTCAAGATCTTCCCGGCAACCGCCGAAGAGGGCTTTATCAGCGAGCTTAATGAAGAAGCTTTGCAACGTGCCAGGGCGTATCTGATGACAACAATGGAGCATATCCATGCAACAATGAAGGACCTCAAGCTCTTTGTGACAAGTTCTGTTGAGTATGAGAGAGATGTGACCAGTACTCTGGTGAATGTGGCGGAGCAGAAGAGTGAAGGACAGGGAGTGGAGAATGCGGGTAGTTGTAACCTGATTGCTATCTCCACTCATGGCCGCAATGGCTTGCAACGCCTGATTATGGGCAGTGTGACGGATCGTCTCCTTAGCACAACAAAGGGACCGATGTTAATCGTGCGACCCCCTAAGGTAGGCAAGCTCTTGAATGAAGAGAAACACACGATGAAGCAAAAGAACGATAATCCGGAATTAGCGTATGCAGGATCTTCCTGGGTTGGATTATTGTAATGTGCCTCTAGTAGAGGAATGGCGAGATTGGCTCCGGTTGACTGAAGGGTGATAGAGAAGTAGGGCGTTCAGTATTGAATGCCCTGTAACGCATTAGTGGTATTATGCGTGGTAGGAAGAGGGACAAAAGCCCCTTTTCTGAGAAGGAGAATAGCAATGCCACAGACACCGCATATCGAACGCCACTTTACGGCGGGTGCGACGGTGAGAGATATCGTAATTGGGATGTCGGACGGCCTCACCGTTCCATTTGCCCTCGCCGCAGGATTATCGGGTGCCGTCAGCTCGACCCATATTATTGTGACGGCTGGCCTGGCTGAAATTGCGGCGGGCTCTATTGCGATGGGCTTAGGGGGATATCTGGCTGCCAGGAGTGATGCCGATCATTACTTCAGTGAACGCCGTCGTGAGCAGTTAGAAATCAAAACCATGGCTGCTGCCGAAAAGGCGGAGGTCGGCGAAATATTTGCCTCCTATGGCCTCACGACCGAAGAAAGCACTCCCATTGTCGAGGCGTTGAGCAAACGTCCGGATGCATGGGTCGATTTTATGATGCGTTTTGAGTTGGGCCTGGAAGAGCCAGATCCAAAGCGTGCCCTGACAAGTGCGATCACGATTGCGCTTTCCTATATTGTTGGTGGGCTGATCCCTCTCAGTCCTTATCTTATTCTCCCCAAAGCGCAGACGGCTCTCCAGGTGTCGGTGGGCATCACGTTACTGGCTTTACTTATTTTTGGGTATGTCAAAGGCCATTTCACGGGTGCGAAACCGCTGTGGAGTGCGCTGCAGACAGCTCTGATTGGTGGACTGGCGGCGGCGGCAGCCTTTTTAATCGCTCGCCTCATTTCGGGATAACAAATAGGGGAAGCGTTTCACGGTTCGATCACAGGATGCTTCTTTTTTTATACCGATGGGACACAATGCCAGTATTTCCAGGTAACCGATCCGCAGGGGGGTAGACAAAATTGGCCGAGAGAGGTATACTAGCGCATATTTGTTGGCTGGGCTGGTGAGCAGAGGTGGCCTGAACCGATGACAATTTCATCGTGGTCAACAACCGCGTAATCGCGCTTGCACGCAGGGCAAGCGCGTTGTCCAGTGTGCAAAAGAAAATTATATGAAAGTCTCTATGCATAGTTATGCCTACGGTGGACGGGTAGCTTCCCTCAAAGGGTACCGGTGAAGTAGGCCCAGATTTCTAAGATCAATTTGAAAGGCAGTGAAGATGGCAAGAATAGATGCTTCAAAACTCGATCTGGAGGAGAGAGTCGTCAGCGTGGCTCGTGTCTCTAAGGTCGTTATGGGAGGCCGTCGCTTCAGCATCCGGGCCCTGGTCGTCGTTGGCGATCACCATGGACATGTTGGATTTGGGATGGGTAAAGCCGGTGAGTACACAGAAGCGATCCGCAAAGGTGTCGAAGACGCCAAGAAACATCTCTTAGAGGTACCGCTTTCCGGTACGACCATTCCTTATATGGTCAACGCACATTTTAGCGCATCCGAAGTGATGCTGAAGCCAGCCTCACCCGGCACAGGCGTGATTGCGGGTAGCACCGTTCGCGCGGTAATGGAACTGGTCGGCATTCGTGATATTCTCACAAAGTCCCTTGGGAGCACCAATCCCGCAAACACCGTCCAGGCCTGCCTGGAAGCTTTGCGTGAGTTGCGTTCGCCAGAGGAAGAGGCTGCTCGTCGCGGCAAAACACTTCCAGAGCTCGTTGGCAAGAGACGTGCTAATCGCCTGATCGAAGAAGCCGCCAGCGCCGCTGAACGCGCATCCGTCGCACAGGCCGCCCACAGGGAAGCCGCACGCGAGACCAGAGGAAGCAATAACGATCGCCGTGGCGGCGGTGACCGTGGTGATCGTCGTGGTGGTGGCGACCGTGGTGATCGTCGTGGTGGTGGCGGTGGTGGCGGCGAGCAGCGCCGTCGCTCATAAGCAACCATCCCAAAATAAAGAGTGGAATTACATGATGCTCGTTTACCCTAAGCGAGTATCAACTTCGCTTTGCTGCCTACAAATCTCTTTCCACTAACACCAATGCGGTTGATGCCCCCTGTGGCGTAGGGGGCATCAACCGCACGCCCTCAGGTTTGCCCAGAATGAAGCCCCTACCCGGTTTCCCTCGTGAAGACTATATAATGTATAGAGCAAATGAAGGAAAGGATTTTGTATTATGGGACAGTTTGATCAAAAAGTTGCCCTGGTGACTGGCTCTGATAGTGGCATCGGTCGCGCAATCGCCCTGGCTTTTGCCCGTGAGGGAGCAAGCGTTGTGGTGAACTACGCTCATGCGCAAGATAAGGCCGAGGAAGTTCGCCAGGTGATTGAGCAGCAGTATCATGGACAGGTGATAGTACTTCAGGCCGATGTCTCACAGTA
>JACDAE010000579.1 GCA_013695595.1 Ktedonobacteraceae bacterium
GAATTTTCTCAGCGTATTAAATCCTACTTGTGAGAGCATTAGATTCTTCTTAGCACTTTCTACCCACGCTCAAAATGGGACATCTGACCCATGTAGTGATGTCCTATTTCCAGTAAACTCCCTCGTATACAGAATAGATTAGTAAGGAGGTGACAATTATGAGCAGTACACTTTATGCATCAGTCGATACTACATTTGAAGAGGATATTTTTAACCAGAAAGGTGTGGAAACGAGAAATATCTACATAACCGAACCTATGCCTGCCGTCAAATGGCCTGTATCCCAGCTTCCAGATGAGGAAGAACTACATACATCATTTGAAGAAGCAATCAGTGATCGCTTGCTTGCGCTCCACAGTCGCTTAAGTCGCTTAAGCAATCCCACGCTTGCAATTCATAACATTGAACCTCGCACAGATGCTGATCTTTTTACTACTGCACCTGCGCAAGTAATACCTACCAATCACACAGAGAATGTGTCTCACTTCGCCTGGAAGCGCGCAACTATTTTTGCTTGCTCTGCCACAATGTTTCTCCTGCTTGGCTTTGATCTCATGGGCTTCCTGGTACTTCATATACACTAGGAGCGGAGAAACAAAGAGTTTTTTCTTCGCTTGCTACATGTTTCTCCTACCTTTTCATGGGAAAAAACAATTCCCTCATTCGTTTAATACTATGTATTTATATGCAGCCCCTATTCTGTACCGCTCACTTTATTCCTCATATCTCATGTCACTTTTTCTCTAGCAGGCGCGTTTATAATAGAAAGAAGGGTTAATGCCAGTACACGAATGGCTGGCTAGCTGATAGTAAGGGGGGTAGTAGAATAAACAGAGAGATGTTATAGGAAACCCGATACGTATTTACATAAAGAGGCTTTATCGTGCAAAGCAGTTCGCAAGGTCATACAAAAAAGTCGCATACTTCCTCCCGATCAGAGGGAAATAACGCGAATGTTACATCAGCTATTGGCATGGAGGAGTCCGCAGGACGCCTTCGTGCAAAGCGCAGTTCACTATTTACACAGACTGTGTTGTGGGTTACCGCTCTCATCTGTATCGCTTTTCTGCTTGGTTCTTTTACGCAGGCATGGTCGAATAACCAGTTGATCCAGAAAGTGCAACTGGCCCAGCAGCAACTGGAGCGGACGCAGGCCGAACATAATCGTCTCGTACAGATGGCGAAGCATTATAAAGACCCGTCTGTTATTGAAAATGAAGCTAGGCAACAACTCGGGTATATACGCCCAGGCGAGCATCTGTTGGTCGTTGTGAACTCCAATGACCAGAGTCAACAGAATGTGCATAAGCAGGCTCCTGTGGAAGGAAAGCAAAGCTTCTGGCAAGAGTGGTGGCATACCTTTTTTGGGAATTAATGGACGCAAAAGTCCTCTCATCCTTGACAAACAAAATACGTACATGTATAAAATATTGTAATGAATTTGTGAAATTAAATTACCTGGAAAAGTAAGTGGAACGAAAAAACGTAATTATTTTATATACTCGCCCGGCGATGTGGCTCCAGTACTGGCTGGAGCTTCTTGGCTTTTTACATACGCGAAAGCGTTTCGTTGAATGAACAAATAGTATTCACAAGCGGAACGTACTTTCTATAGACGTTCCGCTTTTTTTTTTATTAAAAAAGGTCCTCCAATCATGCAGTGGAGCGTGGTAGTAGTGCACCTGTCTTTATCCTGGCTCCTTATGGTTTGAGCAATTGTGCCCGTTATCCTGCCTCCAGGTAGGTTACTCACAACCTGCCTGTGGGATCAGCGTCGATCCACAAGATTATCTGAGTGCTGATCATCCACTGAGGGTTGAGCCACTTGCGCAACTCGATGCCATGAGTTGTTTTTCATAATGATAATTAGTGTCTGGTTGTACTCATTCCCTTTTTTGGATGATAGTACAGTAATTCATCTTCATAGGAGTTGTCATCTATGAGTATACAATCTTTTGTAGCAGCATCATCTTTGTTACCCATGCCGTCACTGGTCACGAGCATTAAGGCATATGTGCAGCAACATTTAGCGCGTTATATTGAGGAATTAAGCTATCTCTGCGCTATTGACTCTGGCACGTATTATAAGCCGGGCCTCGATGAGATCGCTCTCTACCTCTTTTCTCGTGCACGTGATCTGGGCATGGATGCAACCATTATTGAAAATGAAAACTGGGGTAATGATTTCTATGGGGCGATGCATGGAAGCGGTAAAGGGAAAATCCTTCTATTAGGTCATATCGATACTGTCTATCCCGTTGGCGTTGCGGCAGCTCGCCCCGTGCGTATTGAAGGCGATACTATCTATGGCCCAGGTGTTATTGATATGAAGGGTTGTGTTCTCTCCGCTCTCTATGCAATCGAAGCCCTGATGTCTATGAACTATCGTTCCTTCGGCGAAATTCGCTTTCTCTGTGTTTCTGATGAAGAAATTAGCGACCGCCACAGTAAAGAAACTATGCAAAAGGTAAGCGAGGGATGCGATGGAATATTCGTTTTAGAGGCTGCACGCGCCAACGGCGATATCGTAAGCGCCCGCAAGGGAGGCTCCTGGTACACGCTGAAAGCTCATGGTCACTCCGCTCATGCCGGTGTTGAACCAGAAAAAGGTCGTAATGCGATTCTAGAACTGGCTCATCAGGTGTTACAATTTCAGAGCCTGAATGGTTGGCGGCATGGTCTTTCAATTAATCCCGGTATCATTTCTGGCGGCACTGCTGTAAATGTCGTTCCTGACTATGCTGAAGTAAGTTTTGATATGCGCTTCTTGAATACTATTGATAAGATTGAGACAGAAAAACTCTGGCGACAAATGATGGAAGTCAGGCGCATAGTTGATGTAAAACTAGAGTTGGAAATCCAGCCAGATAATAGAGATCCTATGGTGTGCACCGAAGGGAATCTTGCGTTGGCTCGCATTGCGCAGCAAATAGCTAACGAGTTGGGCTTCTCTGTGAACCATGCTTTCACAGGTGGTGTTTCAGATGCAAATTATGTCTCTAGCTTTGGTCATGCAGCCCTCGATGGCCTGGGCCCCATTGGTGGCCTCGATCACAGCCCTGACGAGTATATGGTGATGAGTAGTATTGCTCCTCGTGCAGCTTTGCTTGGTGGATTACTTGCAGCGGTTGGTGCATAAAGATGTACAATAAAAACAGCCCGGCAATTCATTTCATGCCGGGCTGTTTTTGCGTTTCTAGAAACGTTTAGGCTGGAATGGTGGCAGGTGGAGTAAGTGTACCATTGGTGATCTGTGTCGCGAAATCATCAGCCTTTGCTTTCGCATCAGCAGGTACATCTTTACTAACAGCGGCATAACCAACTCCGGCGATCTTGAGATCAAATGTCGGAGGATTGTTAGTGTACTGTCCATTCTCGAAGTTCTTAATGGTATCGTACACTGCTGTATCTACACGCTTAAGAGCGCTGGTAATGACGCTCGTATGAACATATCCCTGATCACTGTCTACTCCAATACCAAAGACACCTTTCTGGTCAGCGGCATCAAGAGCACCTACGCCACAACCACCAGCCACCTGGAAAATGATATCTGCCTGGTTCTGGTTGATCTCACTGGTTGCAATGTCTTTACACTTGGCTGTATTGCTGAAGTCCTGTGAGTAGTTCACAACTACTTTAACGCCGGGATCTACTTTTTGCGCACAATACTTGTACCCCGCAATATAATGGTTGACCGGTGGAATAGAAATACCCCCTACGGCACCAATCGTATTTTTTCCAAGCAATTTCGGTATTTTACTTTTGCCATCTAGTTCCATCTGCCCCGCAAGCGCACCTACAAGACAGCCCGCTTCCTGTTCTTTGAAATAGAGAGACGCAACATTTGGAAGCGTTTCACAATCTTGTTTGCCTACAGGTACAGCACACCCATCAACGATCGCAAACTTTGTATTTGGGTATTGCTTGGCAATTGTATCTAGAGGTGTTTGCATAAGAAAGCCAACCGCAATGACCATATCAGCGTTCTGCGCTGCCTGTGTCAGGTTTGCATTATACTCGCTTGCCGACTGCGTTTGAATCAGCTTCTCTTTGTAGCCAAATTCCTTTAAGGCCTTGGTGTATCCATGATAAGATAATTCGTTGAATCCCTGGTCATTAATACCACCCGTGTCTGTGACAATTGCTACCGTTTTAGCAGTTTTTGTGGGTGTGGTGCCACCTCCAGCGCTACTTGAGGTGGTGCTACCACCGCATGCAGTGAGTAGCATTGTAAATATGGTGACGAGTGATGCGATGATGGTCAGGTTACCAAGCCTTCGCATGTAAGGTCCTTTCTTCTCCAGGCGCGAGAGGGCCAGTGCTCTTGCCTGCTTCTGTCGAGCACCTGTCATAGCAAGAGAAACGCATTTCCCTGGGCACATAAGGAAATGAGCGTCGTTTTTCTTGCGAGACTGAAACGATGTACATAATGCCGCCGTTGCAAATAAGCCTGCCGAAAATAATAAACAAACAGGTGCATGCGCCGACCGCTTCTACAAATTACATACGTAGAAACAGAACCATTTCTCACCATGCAAAGGGAAAGATGTTTATTCTTTCTATAGTGGGCATGAAAAATGGGCAATGGAATGTATAATAACATCCATTACCCATCTAACAGCTTATTCTTGAAGCTATTACGAACGAATCTCTTCAAGCATAGAAAGGTTTATGAATAAATCGCAACTCTGGCGTAATGTCGCTGACATTGCTTCATCAAAGGCCGCTACCTCAACCCGCACACCATGATCAGAGCAGTAATCGAGCATCGGCATAAAGTCGCTATCACCGCTCACTAATACGATGCAGTCGACGGCTCCTCCATCGACGATGCGCACAACGTCCATACACAGATCCAGATCGAGGTCGGCTTTTTTCGCTCCACTTGAGAACGTTTTGTAGTTCTTTGTCGTGATACGATAGCCTAATCCTTTTACCGCCTGCAGGAACATCTGCTCATCACCTGCTTGAGGGCTGGTGGGGCAGTAAGCATGTGCACGTATCAAGCGGCGGTTTCCACGCAAGAAGTCAAGCAGCTTCCCAAAATCTACTGCGATCCGCAACGTACGTGCTGAGTAAAGCAGGTTTGCAACATCCACAAAAACTCCCACGCGCTCGGTCGATGGGAATGGTGGAAGTGTGACTGAGACATTGGTTGGAGCCTGGCTGTTGCGGCGCATCTCGGCCACCATGCGATCTGTCTGCGTCTGAATCGCCTGCGAAATGGCTGTGGCAAAGTGATTCATTGATGCAGATGATGGTCCTGCTTCATGTGTTCGTACAGGTGGGTAGATCGGGGAACGCTGAGACTCAGCTCTGACCGTCCGTCCATCACGTGTTATAACACTACCACGAGCAGGAGATGGTTCTGGTCCCATGAATGGTCCAGCTACTTCATTTCCCTGGTTCATCTGACTGACCGTGTAGCCTGAGACGATAGTATATTGATTGCTATTGCTATTCCCGTTGCCATTGGCCTCCGTTGTTGCTGCCGGGCGTGGTGCGGTGGGCAGTGGCAGTGGCGGCGGCACAATTGGTGCCGGTGTCACTACAGGTGCCGGCTGCACTGGTGGTTGCACGACGGCAGGTGTCTCCATGGCGGCTGCCACTGTTGTACTGGGGCTGCTGGTGCCAGGACGATGTCTGCGTCGGCGACGTGTGCTCGCTTTTTGCAGTTCAGCATACTCCAATGGTGGAAGATCTTCCGGCGCAATCTCGCCTGGCGTTGTCACTGGCTCGGCAGGAGAAAGAGGGGCGTCAGGTGTAGACATCGCCACTGGCTGCTCCTTTTGACGCTCTGACCCTTGACGACGACGCCCACGTTCGCCTGTTGCAGGTGCACTGGGACTTTCTGTAGAAGCACTTTCCTGAACCTGCTTTTGTGCGGGTTCTATAGATGGTGATAGTGCGGATGCCTCTGTTTTGGCGGCGCTGGCCGCTGGCCTCATCGTTGTTGCTCCGTCAGCTTGCTGATCGTTTCCAGTGAGTGCTGTTTCTAGACGTACCTGCGTTCCATGATTCTGTACGTCTTTCTCTTTATTCTCTTCAACGCGCTGGGGAACTGGAGGTTGCACTGGGGCTGCTCCCGTTGTCCCATTGGTGGTACTTGCCGGACGATCAAAGCGGTAACGGCGTGCTGGCCGTGGTTGTTCTTGCTCTGTAGGAACCTCTGTTGGAGATGTAACCTGTTCAGAGGGCGCTGTTGCTGAAGCGGCCAAAGGTGTTTCAACATCTGTCGCTGCTGGTGCTGGTGTTGCAGAAATTCCTGCTTTTTCAGCGTTGGCATCTTCTCGTATATGACGCCCACCATGGCGCGGAACGCGCAGACGCGTTGCAGGACGTAACAATGGTGATACTGCACGTTCCACCACAGGTGGAGGAGCAGATGGCTCTTTAACAGGCTCTTCTACCAATTCTTGTTGAGCTACAGTTGTCAGATCCGCATCGCTATGAAGCTCTACATTATTTGTTGCTGATTCCACTAAAACAGCTCCCATCGAGGTGATAGGATGCATTGTTTCGTCTGGTACAGTCTCTGCATCCGCACTCGCGAGTCCAAATGACTCAGTTTGTATTTCTTGCCTTGAAGCATTCAAACGTGCCTCTTCCGCCAGGCGAAATTCTTCTATAAAATCGGTGAAAGGGCGAATTTCATCTTCCTTTTCTTTTGATGGCGAAACCTCATCGCTACCCGATACTGAAATGATCTCTTCCGAAACGATTGTATTGCTATAATCGGGTATGGTTTCGTTCATAGTCGTGGCCTCAGGATCGGAAGTAGCCTGGGGCTGATCCTCCTGCTTCACTGTGTCTTGCTGCTCCTCTTTTTGTATGCTGGAAGCCTCAGAAAGTGTGGGTGTTTCCTGGGTAGCCTCCACCTGTAGTTCTACGGCTGTAGCAAGCTCGTCAGCAGCGGGGATGTCTGTTTGTATCACTGTCCCTTCAGAGGGAACGGTCTCAAATGTAGAGGGAGCGACCGTATTGTCAGGGGCAGATTGATGCTCCACAAAGGATGCATCAGCATCACTGTGCTCATGATGAGTATTTTGTGTTGTCACTAAGATCTCCAGTCTCAGTCGTTACGAACCGGAGTGCAGGATAGTACTATTGTATATATTCGACTGAAGACAGTTGGGGCGAACATGCGCGCTCTTACCTTTTCCAGCTTTATGCCGATCCATCCGCATTTCTATCAGCGGAATAAGGATAATTTGTAAAACAGGGTTGGTTTACTCCCCTACGTGGGTTTATAAATGATATCCCTACATAATGCATACAACGGTCTTCATAAATTACGCTACTGCATAATGGATGGGATAAACTTATAAATGATATCCCTATATGGGCTGTAAATCGTGTCCCCGCACAGGCTTATAAATTGTGCCCTACAAATTGCGTCCTTACACATTGCATCCCTACAAATCGCACCCTTACATTTACTTCTATGTATGGACTTGTAAATGTTGCCCTACAATATCCTCGGCGGTCTTCTGTGCTATTATGCTTCTCGGTTCGATCTTGTCTTGTTTTTAGTCTTGGTGTACACCACCACTGAACGGTGGAACAATGGTGGACACGGGACGAACATCAGGTTCTCTAGTTTCGTTCGTTCCTACCATATCAGGCAGTTGACGATTGTCGGTACTGATATCCTGTTCGGCGATGGATGGAAACGCAGCTTCTCGTTTTCCCACTGCTTGACGTGTTTTACGCCAGATAGAGATAATACGCTCCACGGCAGTCACATTCGAGAAGACCGCCAGTAAAGCCACAGCCCAGATACCAGTGCTTGTAAAGATTAGTCCGATAGCCAATAGAATGACACGTTCAGGGCGGGCGAGTAGTCCGGTTTTACACTCAAGCCCCAATCCTTCTGCGCGAGCTTTGGTATAACTGACCATTAATGAACCCAACAGCGCTATATAAATGAAGGCAATCATCCAACTTTGCTCATGAGGCATCGGCCATAGGGTATCTTTGAGGCCAGGATGCTGTACCGCGTAGTAGAGCAAACCAAACAGAATAATTCCTTCCGAATAGCGATCAAGTGTCGAGTCTAAAAAAGCGCCAAAGGTGGTAGCGGCATTACGAACGCGTGCCATCGCTCCATCAAACATGTCAAAGATGCCAGCAAATAGCACCAGCCAACCTCCAAGTCTTATGAACCCTTGAGCTATCACTATCGCTGTCAGTCCACTGAGCAGCAGCCCTATGATGGTTAACATATTTGGAGTAATACCCAGTCCAGACAATGGCTTCATGATCAATGTGACCAGATATCTGACTCGTTGCTGAATGCGTCTGCTAATCATATCTCTATTGTATCATACCTGGACCTTCAGGACTAGCTCTTTTTAAAGAATTTCTGCTTTTTCTGTAAAGATTGCTTCCCTGATGGCCTATCTATTCAAAAAAAGAGTGCGTTATACAAATTGCTTTGCACAACGCACCATTTAAAATGCTCATAGTCGATACTATGCACATAAGTTAAGCTATTGCTTGTTGTAGGCGACGCCCCTGCCGACCCTGCTTACTCACTCTATAACGCATCCAACGCACATAATCTTGTACGTCCCATAAGGTTCCACCAGGAGCACTTAAACCATTCTCTATTGACTGGCGGATATCCTGCGCATTTTTACCTTCAAACCAGGTCATTCCTCTACCAATCGCGTTCAGAGTGTGAGCATCACTGTTCCCAAGCTCTGCCAGGCCATAGACATCACGGTTTACTCGCATTGCAACTTGATTAGCATAAATTCCGCAGAAGCTTGCATTCCAGGTCTCGATTCCGTCAAGCCAGACATCTTTGCTTGCATGAATGCGATCCATGACTTCTCTTTGACAACTATGGCGAAAAAGTCGATGTAAAGGATGTGCAATAATTGCCAGGCCACCCTGCTCGTGAATCAGGTCGATACTCCGCTCCACGCTTAGTCCAGGCGGTACACGTTTCTCTATAAACAATCCTAGCAGATGCCCCTCTTTTGTACTTACTTCTTCACCCACGATAAAATCAAAGCGGTATGAACCTTTGGCCCAGAGATCTCTCGCACGCAACGATCCTTCAATAACGTCATGATCAGTGATAGCGATAACGTCCAGCGCTGTTTTATCCTGAACGTGATTAAAGATTTCCTCAATAGTCCCTATGCCATCACTATAGGTACTATGCATGTGCAGGTCTGCTTTTCCACGCTTCCCTGCATAGTACGCTTGCCACGCTGTCATCTGCTTACGCTTACTCAGCATCGCTGTTCCCGATGAAAGATTCTCTGAGTGGCTGATAATGTTGTTAATTCCAGTTGTTGTCATGTAGCTCCTCTGTATTTGGTATATATGCTAAGCTTTAACACCTGTATTGTAAATCTAACATAGATGTGTTAAAGTTCAGACTTAACTCTTTGTAATTGCAGTATTAAAAGATAAACATCGTATCAGGAATACTGCTATCCACAAAACTTTTTCGTGGCGATACTAGAATTTGCATCCCTTCCATGCTGTATCTTCGCTTAATCCTCCAGAGCGGCATCCGCCTCTATCAATGCAGAACCAACCGGAGGGGCCTCTATAAATATTGCTGGATCGATCAGGTTCTCTAACCTTTGCAAACACGAACGAAAGCTTTCACTATTAAGCGAACAATGAACCAGTCGTCCAGCTCGGCGCGTCTCAATCAAGCCCGCACGTCGCAACTTCCGCAAATGCCATGAAACAAGTGGCTGGCTGAGATGTAACATCTCCGTAAGGTCGGTAACGGTGACCTCACCATGTCGAGCAAGGTGATAAACAATGGTGAGCCGCGCTATATCGGCCAACGCCTTCGTCATCAGTTTGAGTTCGCGCCAATCGTCCATGTACTCCCTGCTATCAGTATCAGTAACTCATATAAAGTTTTGTTTCATAAATTTATATTTATATTTTAGTGCCTTTTTGGACAAATGTCAAGGCCATAGGAAGTAGTAACAGTAACTCTCACCTCTTTTTATCGGCTTTTTTATCGTAATCATCAACAAAAAACCTCCTCTTATGCAAGAGGAGGTTGAAATGGGTGGGTGACCAGGGACTCGAACCCTGAACCTAGCGAGTGAAGTAGAAAGCCTGGATGCTTTATTAGAGCATCTTTTACTATCTCTTCCCGAACCGGACTTGCACCTTTCAATGCATCCGGCTCTCCAGA
>JACDAE010000613.1 GCA_013695595.1 Ktedonobacteraceae bacterium
CGTCAGGTCTGCTGAAATGCAGACCTGACGCGTTCCCTTCTTCTTTCTCGTAATAGAACAGAAAGGGTGCAAAATCTATAAATTTCTTTGTACTACCCTGCACCATACAAGAAAAGAAGGCAAATAATGGAACACGACAATAAGGATGTCTCTATCTACCGAAACCGTCTCCCTGATATTCAAAAAATAGCCGTGGTGCGAGCAAATGCGTTGGGAGATTTTATCTTTGTGCTCCCAGCTTTAAATGCCCTTCACGCTACTTATCCCGACGCTGAAATTGTGCTTCTCGCAAAAGCCTGGCATGCTGAATTTTTAAAAAATCGGCCATCCCCTATACAGAGAGTGGTCGTTATTCCTGCCTATAACGGTGTGAGCGCAAATCCAGGAACTGTTGAAGAAGATGCATATGAACTAGAACATTTCTTCAGCCAGATGCAAGCAGAGCACTTCGATCTCGCCTTCCAGATGCATGGCGGTGGTGGGTATTCTAATCCCTTTACCTTGAAATTAGGAGCAAAGATGAGTGTAGGGCTACGTGCCCCGGATGCTCTTCCTCTGGATCGCTGGCTTCCATATCTTTTGTATCAACCCGAAGTCATACGCTATCAGGAAGTTGTCGGCCTGGTAGGTGTACCTGGAAATAGCTATACAGAGCCCTCTCTCGTCGTGACCGACAGTGATATCTCTGCCTCACTTCGAGTTCTCCCAGAAACTCAGCGACAATTGATCATTCTTCATCCAGGTGCCAGCGATCCCAGACGCCGTTGGCCCGTTGAGAAATTCGCCGCAGTGGGGGACGCATTAGCCGACACAGGTGACCAGATTATCATAACTGGTAATGATGCAGAAAAAGAGCTTACAGCCCAGGTCGCTCAACGAATGCGTATGCCCGCACTGGACCTGGGAGGCAAACTCACCCTCAACGGATTAGCGGGTCTTCTTTCACGCTCTCAACTCATTATTTCCAATGACACCGGTCCTCGCCATCTCGCAGGCGCTCTTGGAACAGCAACGGTGGGTATCTACTGGTGCGTGAACATGATTATGGCTGGACCATTAAGCCGAACCCGCCACCGTCCACTCATCTCCTGGCGAACTGATTGCCCCACATGTGGGCAAAGCTACCTGGACAAGAACTGCACACATGCCGCATCTATTGTTGCTGATATCACCATCAAGGAGGTGCTTCAGGCTGCCCAGGACTTGCTCTCTGCTCAAGAATGAATACTCACTGCCTCCCCATGAAGTTTTAGGAGAGCACACAATTTTAGGCGAACGTGATTGTTAGGAGAGCGCACAATTTTAGGCGAACATGGACATGATTAAAAATATTAGAGGAATGTGAGAGAATTCTTAGGAATTTTATTGTTGACTTGTACTTTCGAAACCACCTGAGTTACTATATAAATGTTCTCTGATTCAATGCGAAGAACGTATGAGCGTACGGAAATAGCTATTTTGAAAGCTATTCATAATTGTTTTTAAGTAGGATTTGTGGTCAGAAAAGAGTACATGGAAATCTACAATAAGCAGAAAGAACAACACATCTATACTCCATTCCAAACAATTCCCACATGCAAAGACTATCATAATCAGGTTGCAGTAGCACTGGCAGGCCATAGCATCGTTCTAGAAGCTGCATTAACTGCGCTTGCTACATGTACCGATGCATTAACTGAGACAGCAATCCGACTCGTTGAGACGTTGCACTCTGGTCATAAAGTGCTTGCTATTGGGAATGGCGGGAGTG
This sequence comes from Ktedonobacteraceae bacterium, assembly GCA_013695595.1. Classification (GTDB taxonomy): domain Bacteria; phylum Chloroflexota; class Ktedonobacteria; order Ktedonobacterales; family Ktedonobacteraceae; genus JACDAE01. Next base: position 1,751 of record JACDAE010000613.1, read on the forward strand.
CCGCGGAGGCACAACACTTTGTTGCTGAGCTGGTAGGACGTTTCAAGCAGGAACGTGCGCCTTACGCAGCCATTGCCTTGACGAGTGATAGTGCAACGCTGACTGCCATTGCCAACGACTATGGCTATCAAGAGGTTTTCGCTCGCCAGATCCATGCTCTTGGTCAACCTGGCGACTTGCTGATCACCTTTAGCACCAGCGGTGAATCCGAAAATGTGATACGTGCGGCCCAGGTTGGGTGCCAGAACCATATTCAGGTTGTTGCGATAACAGGCGGCAACCCGAGTCGTCTTGCAAGCCAGGCGCATGTGGTCATCCCCGTACCAGGAGTTGACACCGCGACCATTCAAGAACTGCACATGGTCATCACCCACCTGCTCTGTGATATTGCTGAGTCGCAACTCATTGCCCGTGAGGAGCAACGTCGCGCCGATGTCGCCACTCAGGCGATTTCTATGGGTATAGGAAAGGAGTAATGAGCATGACACAGCCACGAGCAATTTTTCTGGATCGCGATGGAACACTTGTTCATCCTTTTCACTACCCATCACGCCCCGAACACTTACAGCTCTATGACAATATTGGATCCACGTTATGGAAATTGCAACGGATGGGATTTCTGTTGATTGTCATTACCAACCAGTCAGGGATTGCACGTGGATACTTTAGCGAAGAGGATTTGCAGTATATGCATGCTTATCTACGCACCGAACTGGCGAGATGGAATGTGCAACTTGATGCTATTTACTACTGCCCACATCACCCTGATGGCATCATCCCTGATCTGGCTATTCGTTGCGATTGTCGCAAGCCTCAACCAGGTATGTTGCTACGTGCAGCCAGCGATTACGATCTGGATCTCAGAAACTGCTGGTTTGTTGGAGACATTCTTGACGATGTGGAGGCAGGCAATCGTGCTGGATGTCGGACCATTCTCGTTGATTTAGGAACGGAGCAAATATCACCGTCGATACAGCGTCATCCTACCTTCGTCGCACATGATACTATCCATGCATTACATATCATTCAGTCCATAGCATCGCTAGAGCCTGATATCGATTTCAATTATCGTCCAGCTTCCTGGCAAAGAGAGAACGATACGGTGCTGTTTTCAGAGCAGGAGAGCAGAAGTCCTTTGGGAGGTGATAATGCTATCATCTAGCATGATAGAATTGATCCAGCGTTTTCGCCAACAGCGTGTCCTCGTTATTGGTGACGCGATGCTTGATACGTATCTCGCAGGGGAAGCCACGCGTTTATGCAGTGAAGGGCCTGTCCCCGTAGTGCGCAAGACGACAGAGCAGCATATTCCCGGTGGCGCGGCAAATACTGCCGCCAACCTGGCTGCCCTAGAAGCACATGTGGATTTTCTGAGTGCCATTGGCCGGGACCGCGCTGGCTCCGTGCTCCGTTCAGAGTTGTGCAAACATGGGATAAACGACCAATGGCTGGTTGAGGATGAAACAGCGAGCACCCTGCACAAGTTACGTATTCTGGCGAATGATCAGTATGTCGTGCGCTTCGATGAGGGCGGTCTACGCGGCTCTCATCTCTCTCCTTACACCTCAACATCTCAACAGCAAATCTCTGCTCATCTGGATGAGCTGTATACCCAATGCGATGTCATTATTATCTCAGATTATGACTACGGGATAATCTCGGATGAGCTTATTACACAATTGTGTGCTCTGTGTGCTGCACAACCAAAAGTGATTCTCGTCGATTCTAAAGCACTGCAGCGTTTCCACCAACTCCCAATGACGGCGATTACTCCCAATTTTCAGGAGGCGCGTCTCCTGATACGGAAAATGGCAGATTACTACGACGCTTGCGAACCCGATGGATACCATGGAAGCAAAGATCAGTTTGTATCCCTATCCAACTCACCATCTGCTCATCAATCTTTGCCATCCACCTTCGACCCGAATAATCTGGCGCATGTAGAGCACCTTGCACGTCATCTGCTCGCCACCCTTTCGACTGAGCACGTGGCAATTACCCTGGCTGAGCATGGTGTACTCTTGTTGGATCGCCATGAACATATTCTGCATATTCCGGCATATCCTGTGGTGCATGCAAATGATGTGGGAGCAGGTGATTCATTTATCGCTGTTCTGGCTCTGGCTCTAGCAGCAGGAGGCACGATTGAAGAGGCCGCTCATATTGCAACGAACGCTGCCGAAATCTCTGTGTCCAAACAGGGAACGGCAACAGTTCAGTATCATGAACTGCTCCAGCAAGTCAGTCTGCGTGTCTATACATCACAGGCACATGCACTGACAGCTCAAAACGCTCTCGCCAGCCTGACGGCTCAATTGGAAGTTGAGCGCATTCTTGGTCACACCATTGTATTCACTAATGGGGTCTTTGATATCCTCCACGCTGGACATGTCCAATTCTTACGTCAGGCGAAAGCACTTGGAGATGTCCTTGTGGTGGCTGTGAATAGCGATGCAAGTACGCATCGTCAAAAAGGGGCTGGACGCCCAATTAATAGTGAGCGTGATCGTATGGCACTGGTAGCTGCGCTGGACATGGTTGATCATGTACTGCTTTTTGATGAAGATACTCCCATTGCTTTAATTCAAACGCTCCGTCCACACGTTCATGTCAAAGGCGGCGACTATGCCAATCAACCGCTTCCTGAAGAGGCAGCCGTTCATGCCGCTGGCGGACGTGTCGTTATCCTTCCACTAGTGGGAACGATAAGCACTAGTAGCGTTATTGAGCGTATTGTAGAAATCGCTTTGAAAAAGTAAAGAATAGTTACATAGTTTTTTTATTCAGTAAGATACTAAACGCAGATACAAACTCAGGCAACGAAATGTACTGAGGGAACGGAAAATATGCTCGATGAACGGTGGTCTTCAGCACACAGTGTGCTGCTCATTCGCCTGGATAACCTGGGAGATATGCTCCTGACGACTCCTGCTTTTCATGCAGTGAAGGAGGCTTTACCGGGTGCCCGCCTGACGCTATTGGCCAGTCCTATGGGTGCCCAGGTAGGCAATCTGGATCCGGATATTGATGCGGTGATTATCTATCAGGCTCCCTGGATGGACCCGTGGGGCAAACTTCCGCAGGATAGTCAACGAGAGCAGCAATTGATTGCTCAGATCAAAGAGCAGCATTTCGATGGGGCAATTATCTTCACATCGTATCATCAGAGTGCGCTCCCTGCTGCATATCTGTGCTATCTTTCTGATATTCCATTACGAGCTGCGGCATCAATCGATGGCCCTGGATCACTCCTTACCACCCGCCACAAGCATCCAATACGGATGATGCACGAAGTCGAGCGTGGCCTTGATCTGGTTGCGGCTCTTGGTATGACCACGATTGATGACGATATGGTGCTCAATGTCCCCGATAGCGCTCTGGTTCGTGTTTCTAGCATGCTTGTTGCGCATGGAGCGCGACAGGAAAAGCAGCCTCTGGTCGTTGTCCATCCAGGGTGTAGTATGCCAGCGCGTACCTATCCACGGGAATTGTACACCGAGGTCGTACGTTTACTTATTGAGCAGCTTCACGCATTTGTCATCGTTACTGGGGCATCTGATGAGCAGGAGTTGGTCGCGAGCATTTTGGAGGGCGTACCTGTAGAATATCAGCATACGCTCCTTGGTCAGGCTGGCATTCTTTCCTTTCCAGAGCTTTGTGCCTTAATTCAGAGCGCGGATCTAACAATCACCAACAATACCGGGCCGATGCACATTGCGGCTGCGCTCAAAACGCCGGTTGTTGCCCTTTTCGCGCTGACCAATCCTCCTGAGCAATGGGGGCCGTGGCATGTGCCATATCGCCAATTGTATCATGATGTTTCCTGTCGCATCTGCTATCAACGTGTTTGTCCCTATCAGCATGAATGCTTACGTCTTGTTTCTCCAGGCATGGTCGTTGCAGCGGCACATGAATTGCTCACCGAAGTAAGCACACCTTTTCCTATCAATCCCACTCAGAAGATAGCTAACACTCAGCCACAAGGGATAAACTGATGAAGCAGCAATCTCCTCCACAGCATTTGTCGCCTGACGCAGTCCAGCGCATTGCTATTTTTCGCGCGTTACAACTGGGGGATCTCCTGGTCGCAGTCCCGGCTTTTCGGGCAATCCGGGCACGTTTCCCCCAGGCCGAAATTACGTTAATCGGACTCCCCTGGGCGGCTGCATTTGTACAACGCTATCACTGTTATATCGACCGTTTTGTCGAGTTTGGGGGGTATCCAGGCATCAAAGAGCAGCCGGTTGACTCTGAACGTACTCACCATTTTATAGTTGAGCAGCGCAGCTACGGCTATGATCTAGTCGTGCAACTGCATGGAAGTGGCAAGACCAGCAATCCTTTTGTTCTGGAACTCCATGGCGAAGTAACGGCAGGTGCCTACGAAGGGACACCTCCGGCTGGCCTGACGCTGGCGACAGTGTATCCTCATGATCAGCATGAGATTTATTGTTGCCTGGCTGTTGCGGAACTCTTAGGCTGCACTGAGATCACTCCCCGCCTCACATTTCCGCTCTTTGAAGCTGATCATGCAGAAGCCAGCACATTGTTGCAGAACCTGCCACGGTCACAACGTCCCTGGATTGGATTGCATCCTGGGGCGCGTCCACCTGCACGCCGCTGGCCCATTGACTATTTCGCCCATTTAGCAGATGAACTGGTGCACCAATTCGGTGCACACATTATTCTCACTGGCAACTCCGCCGAGCAAGCGACAGCACAGGCCGTCATTGAGCGCATGCACACGCCAGCCATCAATCTGGCAGGGAAAACCTCGTTGGGTGGACTGGGCGCGTTAATCACTCAATTGGATCTCTTTATCAGCAATGATACAGGTCCATCTCACCTGGCTCATGCGCTCGATCAACCAAGCATTACCATCTTTGGCCCGGCTCATTTTCAACGCTGGGCTCCACTGGATCAGGAGGTTCATGCGATTGTACGACGTCCGGTCGAATGTAGTCCCTGCAGCTACTGGACGTGTCCCATTGATCATCGTTGTCTGCGCTGGCTCACTCCTGCTATGGTTATGCATACAGCACAACAACTTTTAGCACCTGGCACTCATGATCGTAAGGATCGTCGCCTTGCCGTTGTTTACAAAAGCGAGGAGCACGTATGCAAAGACTGAAAATTCTGATCTGGCATATTCATGGAAGCTATCTTAATACCCTGGCACGCATCGACCATGACTGGTACCTGCCAATCAAACCAGGTCGCCCAGAAGGCTATGGAGGGCGAGGCACAACGTTCGATCTCCCTGACTCTATGCGTGAGATTCCTGCCGAGGAGGTACGTAACCTGGACCTGGACCTGATTATCTACCAGACGCCGAAGAACTACTTTGAAGATCAATATGAGATCCTCAGTTCTGAACAGCGGCAGTTACCAAAAATCTATCTGGAGCATAATACACCCAGACCCCATCCTACTGATACGCGTCATCCTATCGATGATCCATCTATGCTTCTGATACATGTCACGCATTATAATCATTTAATGTGGGACAATGGCCGCATGCCAACGATGGTGATAGAGCACAGCGTTGCCATTGACCCATCCGCACGTTACCGTGGTCAACTTGAGCGTGGCATCACGATGATCAATGGCATGCAGAAGCGGCCACGTATCGCTGGCTACGATATTTTTCAGCGGGTGCGTAAAATCCTCCCTCTTGACGCAGTTGGAATGCAGACTAAAGAACTGGATGGGTTAGGCGATATCCCCTATCGTCACCTTCATCAACGTATTGCAGACTATCGCTTCATGTTCAGCCCTATGCGCTATACCAGTTTACCACTGGCGGTGATCGAAGCCATGACAATCGGTATGCCGGTTGTGGCTCTGGCAACAACCGAATTACCTGCGGTGATCGAAAATGGCAAAAGTGGCTACATCTCTTGCAATATTGATGAACTCATTGACTCTATGCAATACTTGCTCGCGCATCCAGCAGAGGCTCAGCGCCTGGGTCAACATGCACGAACAATTGCGCAAGAACGCTTCGGATTGGAGCGCTTCGTGAGAGACTGGAATAGAGCTTTTACCCTGGTTACAGGGTAAGTATAAAAGTATGAAGAGGATATGTACGTTATGGATTTCCCAATGCGCATAGCATTTTTAAGCGAGCATGCCAGTCCGGTTGCGTTGTTAGGTGGTGAGGATGCGGGCGGTCAGAATGTCTATATAGATGAAGTGAGTCGCAACCTGGCTTTGCGCGGTTATGCCATTGATATTTTTACGCGTCGTGACAGTCTCATGGCACCACCTGTTTTAGATTGGACTCCTGGTGTCCGGGTCATCAATCTCACGGCGGGACCACCTGAGTTCCGGGCAAAGGATACGCTCTGGCCCTATATGTCTGCCTTTCGTGATGCCTTCTTGAATTTTATGCAGCATGATGAGGTCCATTATGACCTGATCCATGGCAATTTCTGGATGTCTGGCTGGGTAGCGACTGAGCTACGACAACACCTTTCTATTCCGGTCGTACAGATTTTTCATGCCATGGGTAAAACCAAGCAACGTCACCAGGGCAGTATGGATAGCAGCCCCCAACAGCGTCTCGAAGTTGAAACGGGTATCATCAATTCCGTTGATCGTTTGATTGCGCAATGTCCAGGTGAGATGACTGAATTAATCGATGATTACGGAGCCGATCCTCACAAAATCGAGATGATCCCATCAGCGGTTAACACAGAGATCTTCCGCCCTGTGGCTCATGCAGAAGCCCGACGCTTTGTCGGGCTGGAGCCAGACGACTTTGTGATTGTTTATGTTGGGCGTATGTTGCCGCGTAAAGATGTGCGTAATGTCGTGCATGCTTTTGCTCATCTGCGGCGTCTGTGTGCGGAGATGCTGCCCGGTGCACTACCAAAAATCAAACTGTTGCTGGTCGGTGGCGAAACGCCAGAGCCGGACCCGATTGCAACGCCTGAAATTGGCGTCCTGCAACACCTGGCAGCAGATCTTGGCATCACTGAGCATGTACGCTTTGTCGGGAAGCGTCAGCAGGATACCCTGCGCTATTACTATAGTGCAGGCGACGTTGCCGTCACTACTCCCTGGTACGAGCCATTTGGCCTGACGCCGCTTGAGGGTATGGCTTGCGGACGGCCAGTGATCGGCTCAGCAGTGGGTGGCATCACTTATACGCTGGCAGATGGAGTGACAGGTTTTCTTGTCCCCCCACGTGACCCGCAAGCGCTTGCCATGCGCTTCTATCAACTCCTACAAGAACCAGAACTACGGGTCCAGATGGGGCAAGCCGCACGCCAGCGTGTTGAGCACCATTTTACCTGGCCGATTGTTGCCCGGCATACGGGCGACCTCTACGAAACCGTGCTGGCCGAGCACCATCTTGCGCAAACACGATGGCACAGTGGGCAAGCACGACCATTTGTTAGCATCCAATTGGATGAAAAGACGAAATTTGAAACAGAAGCATGAAAGGGTTTTAATAATGTCGATGCAAATACAATCACTTAAAGGGAAAGTTGTTTTAGTTACGGGCGCAGGGAGTGGCCTGGGAGAAGCGACGGCCTCTGCCTTCGCCGACGCAGGGTGTATGGTGGCCTGTATTGATCTCAACCGAGAAGCCATAGAGCGCGTGAGTCATAGCCTGGAGGAGCGGGATGCCAGAAGTATTGCTCTCCCTTGTGATGTAAGCGATGCCTCTTCTGTCCTCGCAACGGTCAATGCGACGGTTCAGCAGCTTGGACGCCTGGATATCGTGGTGAACGGGGCCGCAATTGATCATACCCTCTCGGTCGAAGAGATGTCTGTGGAACAATGGGACCAGGTTATCAACGTAAACTTACGTGGCCCATTTCTGTTTGCCAAAGCGGCATGGCCTTACATGAAGCAACAACAGGCGGGGCATATCATCAATATCGCTTCTACCGCAGCGCTACGTTCCTGGGGCAACGCCTCCGCTTATCACGCCTCGAAGCGAGGGTTAATTGGCTTTGGGCAGGGACTCGGCGTTGAGGGACGCCAATACGGTATCTGTGTCACGACCATGATTCCAGGTGGCATGAACACCCACTTTTTTGATCGTTTCGCTGATCAGGGCATCCCCATGCCTGATCCCAAAAATCTGCAAAGTCCTGCTACCGTCGCTGCCAGTATTGTCTTTGCTGCGCAGGTGCCCGCCGAATCAAACATACAGGAAATGCTGCTCACTCCTTCCACTGAAACAAGCTGGCCGTAGAGAAATAGGAAAATCTTTGACGCGAGGAGAAAAGTATGTTCATTGTCCGGGCTCCGGTTCGTATCAGCTTTGGGGGTGGAGGAACTGATTTAGCCAGTTACTACACTCGCTTTGGCGGTATGGTTGTGAGTGCAGCAATTACACGCTATTGCTATGTGATGATAAATGAGCGATCAGATGGCGCTATCCACATAAGCTCAGCAGATTATCATTGTTGGGAAATGTATCCTCGCGGCGAGGTGCCACCAGTGACTGCGCCGTTAGCTCTCCCTAAAGC